>JAPYTO010000129.1 GCA_029941865.1 Fuerstiella sp.
TTCTGCTGACGACGACCATACCAGTCCGAATATCGCCAGACATCCATCCAGTGCCTCCCCCATCGTTCGCCATAATGCGGTGATGAAAGCAATTCATCGACGACTCGTTCGTAGTGTTCCGGCGAAGGGTCGTCAAGAAATTGCCGAAGTTGATCGGGGGTTGGCGGAATGCCAATCAGGTCCAGAGTGACTCGCCGCAAAAGATGTTCGGCAGACGCGTCCCGTGCCGCCGTGAGTCCGAACGACTGATGTCGCTGCTGCACAAACCGATCGATGGCGTTTCGACCCCAGTCGTCGTTGTCGAAGGTGGGAACAATTGGCCGGGTGGGCCGACGAAACGCCCAGTGGTCAAGCGGATCGGGTTCGGGAGTTTCGTCGTTGGGAGAATTGGCTCCCGCTGTCATCCAGCCCCGAAAGTGCTGGAGCTCAACGGCTGTCAGCGATTTTCCGTCGGGCGGCATCCGGTAATCGTCGTCGTCAGAACACAGACGGTCCAGCAGCAGGGAATCGTCAACGGCAGAGACATCGATGATGGATCCGTTCTCGCTCCCTTTTCGAAGCAGGGCACCGGTATCCAGTCTCAGCCCCGCTTCCTGCTTCAACGCTCCGTGACAGGCGTAGCAGCGTTCCTTTAACAGCGGCCGAATGTGAGTGGCATAATACGCTTCGTCAGCGTGACCGGCAGCTGCGGCGAACACAGCCATGGTGGACAGAACGGAAGATATGAATAGCCATCGGTGCATACCCCCCATTTTAGGCTGCACCCGGCTCCATAGTCGAGCCTCTCTTCAGATAAGACGGCCCTGAGTGCATCCGATCGTTGGAGGGGCCACGCCGGCCTGAGTTTGCTCCTCTCCCCCGCGTCGTTCGTTGTCCTGCGAATCGGTCTGCAAGCGGGAGAGAGGCTGGGTGAGGGGGCCAGACCTCGCACTTTCCCCTCACCCCGACGTTTCCCCCGATGAAACAGACTCAGACATTGGAATCTCCACGTCGGGGGAGAGGGGGCAAAGGAATGGCCATCGGCTTCCCGTTCAACACCCTCCAACCAACGGATGCACGCGTCGCCCCTGGACCCGCCGTTTGCCTGTTGGTCAGACCTTGTTGGTTGCTATCGCGCGTGGTCAACGTGGTATGACCGGAAGCAGAATATGCGAGGCTTGGTCGGCTCCATGGAAAACCTTTTGCGTTGCGGTCAGCAATTTTGTGTCCAAACCGAAAGGAAGGCCGGAGTTGGGGGTTCCTGTCGAAGCGGGGGAAGTTGCTGCTGGAAATCTCAACGCGGATACTGTGCCCGGGTTTGAACAGGTTGCTGGTCACCCACAAATCGATTTCATAGCGATAGGATTTTCCCGGTTGGATCAGGTCCGGCTTTGTACGAGAGTTGCGCCATCGCGCACGAATGATACCGTCGCATAGATTGTAGGCTTTGCCATCGGGATGCACGTCCACCAGCTTGGCCGTGAAATCGGTGTCCGTAGCCGACGACGCGGCGTAAAGAATCATCTTCACGGGGCCGGTGACTTCGATCGCTTCAGCCAGCGGAGCGGATGTGTAGACCAGAACGTCTTCGCGTTGTTCAATCCTGGTCTGGTCAAATGGTCCGGCGGGGGCTCCGCCGAGGTTGTTGCCTCCGGCGGTGGGAGTCGGATTGTCGGGATCGTAGGTATACGTGTCGATCGCTGACGTACCGGGTTTGGCATTGTTGAGGACGCCATCGCCAGTGATGTCGGCGGCGTTGCCATTGCTTTGCAGGTAGAACGGAGTGTACTGCGTTCGAGTCAGCGGCCATTCGCTTTCGCCTCGCCATTTGTTTTCACCCATGACGAAAATCTGAAATGTCGGCCACTCTTCAACTCCGGTGTCCTGATCGCGCAGCCAGTAGTCGAACCACTTCTTCTGCAGCTGGCCGATATTCATAGTGGCGTCCGGCCCGAAATCCAAATCGCCCACTTTGCTGCCGCCAACTCCGTGCGCCCAGGGACCAATGACCGCGAATTGATTTCGTCGGACGGCGCGGTTGTTCGATTCGCTTCGCACGCGGTTGGTCATTTCCAGAGTGACTTTGGAAAAGATGTCGTACCAGCCGCCGATGTTCAGGACAGGGACAGTGACGTCGTCGAAGGCCTCGCGGCCGATGCCGCGCAGTTTCCAGTAGTCGTCATCGACGGTGTGTTTGACCCAGTCTTCCAGGTAGAACACTTCCTTGTCCAATTGATCATCGAAGCGGTTCAAAGGGAGATAGCGAAAGGCCTCGAGCGATTTGTCCGGCGGCACGCGTGCGCCTCCGACTGCTGCTCCCCAGCCCATCATCAACGCCAACTGAAAGGCACCTCCGTCGTACGCGTTGTCGTAGGCGTTGCAGAAGGGGACGATCGGAACCATGGCTTTCAGATACTGGCTGCCCTGAGGAGCGGCCGCCCACTGAGTCCAGCCGGTGTAGGACCCGCCGGCTGTGCCGATCTTTCCGTTGCACCACGGCTGCTGACCCACCCATTCCTGAGTGTCAAAGCCGTCTTCGGCGTCGTAGCGAAACGGGTCCCACAGGCCTTTGGAATCGCCTCGGCCGCGACAATCCTGAATCACCATTGCGTAGCCCTGGCGGGCGTATGCTCGACCCCGACCGTGTTTTTCGCTCCCTTTTCCATAAGGCGTTCGTGACAAAATCGTGGGAAACGGCCCATCACCTTTCGGCTTAAAGATATTGGCTGCTAATTCTGTTCCATCACGCATCGTCATCATGACGTTCGCTTCGAAAACATAGGCTTTCTGCTGCGCACAAACGGGCGTGATCGGTGCGACGTATACTGCCGCCAACGCCAGAAGCAAACTGTTTCGGAGACCGAACGGCATAACGTTTCCTTTCGAAGATCCCGGATTTATTCGACAAGGTTGAGTCATCGTGGATTGGGTTGACGCTACGTGCAACCTGATGGCCTGAGACGACTCTTCGCAATGGTCTGAACCAAAAGAATAGCGCATCGGCAATGTCAGTCACAGGCAGACCGGCTGGTCAGTGCCATCACGCCCATGACAAGCTGACGCCAATGCGGTCAACGAGTTCTGGAGACGAGCGCAACTTAAACAGGAGGGCGCAGAAGAAACAGAGAAACCAGGAATCGTGAACTCTGTTCTCTCTGCTGCCTCCTGTTCAATATTTGCCCAGCCATCCCTGGGACAGGGGGCGATTGTTTTGACCATGGAAGGCACAGAAAACACGGAAAGGAATAATGCACCTATTCGCGCAGTGCAACCGAATGATTCGCGCGCTGGGCGCAGGTTTCCTGACCTCGCCCAACAACCGAGCGAAACGCTGTTCCAGCATCGTCAGCCCACTTCTGTGATCATCGCATTGCCGGAGCGGCGTCGCTGCGCTGCTGGATTCGGCCTGCTTTATTTTGTGTGCCGACGACGCGGACACAATGAGGCAGCAAGCGGCAGTGGCCGGCGATGATGCCGACGGGGCAGCTGTGCTGTACGGTTGCCTGTACCGTTCGACCAGGAACGCGAACTTAATTCGCACGTCGAAGACGGGGCGTTGTTAGAAACGCCGCGGCGCGTCAGCGTCTGGTGCGGCGGCGAGAGAGCCAACGACGAAGGCCAATCCGGGAATGCACAATGAAGGAAATCATCATGGAGACCGGAGAGGCCGTCGTTGGTCAGGACCGGCTGATTACGCCATGTCCTTCAATGCCTTGAGTGGCAAAACCTTAACCACGTTTCGGGCAGGCTTCGCTTTGAACATTTGTTCTTCTTTGGTGAAGGGGTTGATTCCCTTGCGCGCTTTGGTCGCAGGTTTGCGGACCACTTTGATTTTCATCAGAGAGGGGATGTTGAAGATGCCAGGGCCCCGCTTGCCGATGCTCTTGCCGATCAGTGTGCCCAGCTCATCAAAGACACTGACGATCTCTTTCTTGCTCAGGCCAGTGCCTTCTGCCAAAGCGGCAACGATCTCGGTCTTGGTCATCGGCTTAGCTGGTGTAGCTGCCTTTTTCTTTGCCATGGGGATTCCTTTCAGTGTGAATCGCGATATATCGAAGGCGGGAAACTATTGATCAGACAGATGAATGTCAATGGGCAACCGCCAGAAAGCTGCAGCAAGCGTCCGGTTCGGTTCACATAACGAATTCAGGGGCCCCTTCGCAGCGATACGGTCCTCGTCCTGTCACAATGCGGGACATCTGGAGCTCTCGTTCAAATTGTTGTCGCAGCCGTTCAATTTCACTGAAATGGCTGCCGGGTTTTGTAGCTGTCACTAATACGGTTGACGTCGCGACCGCCGTCGACCTGGGAGAAAATGCATGGTCAACGTGTTCAATTTTGGTGCCACAGGCGATGGCACGACGGACGACACAGAGTCGCTTCAGCACGCACTGGAAGCCGGTGATGGTGTGTTGCATCTTAATAAGGGGACGTATCGTATCACGCGTTCTCTGGTTCTGGATCTGACCAAACAGGGTTTTGGTGCAGTACGTGGAGACGGCGGCACGTCTCGCATCGTCATGGCCGGAGCCGGCCCGGCGCTTCGTATCATCGGCGATCACCAGGGAACCGCTCAACCACAATCCTATAAGCCCCAAACGTGGGAGCAGGAACGGTTTCCTTCGGTGACAGGCATAGAAATTGTCGGCGAGCATCCGCAGGCAGTCGGCATTGAACTTCGCAAAACAACCAAGGCCAACATCACGAACGTCCTGGTGCGGCAATGCAAATTCGGAATCCATCTGGTCGAACGAAACCGAGACTTCGTCCTGGCCGATTCGCATCTGCTGGATAATCACGAGTACGGATTGTTTTTTGATCAGTGCAATCTGCACCAGATTATTGTGCACGGCAACCACATCAGTTGGAACAAAAAGGCGGGCATCAAATCACTCGATGGTGATGTCCACAATCTTCAGATTACGGGAAACGATATTGAGTACAACAACAATCCGGGTGTCGACAAATCGGATAACGGTGAGCCGACCGGTGCGGAGATCTGGTTTGAGGCGCCGGCCGGAGTGATCAGTGAAGTGACGATCGCCAGCAATACGATTCAGGCGACCATCCAACCGGGCGGGGCGAACGTCCGAATTCACGGAGCGACAACAGTTTCCCCGCGGGCCGCGCGACTGATCACCATCGCCGGCAACGTGCTGGGCAGTCAGACTAAGGGTATTGAACTGCGGCATGTGCAACGAGTGGCCATCACGGGGAACACGATCTACGATTCTGCCAACCTATCCATCGATGCGGCACATTGTTCGGGGATCGCCGTCGGCTCGAATACGTTTGTGTGGCGAGGCGAAGATGACGACCCGCCACGTGATGGCATCCGCTTTACGGACTGTAACGATGGCGCGTTAACCGGTCTTGTGATGCGGCGTCTGTGTTTTGGCACGCCGGAACAGGGCGCAGCGATCACCTTGATCCGCTGTCACGATCTGGCGGTCAGTGAATGCCAGATTCTGGATCCTCTGGTTCGCGGAATTGAACTGCAGGATTGCCTTCGCTGCCGCGTTTCGGGGAACAGTATCATCGATCGTCGAGAGAAACATTCGATGGCTCAGGGTGTCCGAGTTTCCGGCAACAGCCGGGACAATCTGATTCAGAACAATTTGCTGGGAGGCGCGACGGACGGGCTGATCGTGGCAGATGCGGATGCGGCCGTGATTCTGGGAAATACGCTGCTGGATTGACATTTCCGCGGCAATCGATCAACAACAGTATTTCGCTGATTCGTGGCCGCGAAAGACGTATTTCGGTCTGACAGAACTATCTCCCCACGAGCCACAACGTTTCATGAGAATAGATGCATTGTGCTGGAAGCAGTTGCAAAACCCCTCTTACACGACATGTGGAAACCCGAAGCGTGAGCGAGGGACTGTAAATGAAGCAAATCCAAAGACATCCCTCGCTTACGCGTCGGGTTACCAAGGGGCAAATTTAGATGCGATTCTTGATTTTCATTGTCGGGATTGCCGTGGCAAATGTCGCGACGTCGGCAGAGATTGAGCTGAATGGTCACAAGTTCACGCTTCCAGAGGGTTTTCGAATCCAGCAGGTGGCCGGACAGCCATTGGTTGATCGTCCGGTCAGTGCTGATTTCGACGAACGCGGACGGTTATACGTCACCGATTCCAGTGGTTCGAACGAACCTGTCCATGTGCAACAGGAAAAACGTCCGCATCGCATCATGCGTCTGGAAGACGTCGACGGCGACGGAATCTTCGACAACAGTACCGTGTTTGCCGACAAGCTGATGTTTCCCGAAGGATCGCTGTGGTTTGACGGTTCGCTGTACGTCGCGGCTCCTCCGGAGATCTGGAAGTTCACGGACGAAGACGACGATGGTGTTGCAGAAAAACGTGAAGTCTGGTTTGACGGAAAGACGCTGACTCATTGTGCGAATGATCTGCACGGTCCCTACCTTGGTCCCGACGGCTGGATGTACTGGTGCAAAGGTGCGTTTGCAGAGCAAACCTACGATCGGCCTGGGCAACCGCACCTGCAGACAAAGGCGGCCCATATTTTTCGGCGACGTCCGGCTGGCGGTCCGATCGAGGCAGTCATGACCGGCGGGATGGACAATCCCGTCGAAGTCGTGTTCACGCCAGGCGGCGAGCGAATCTTTACCACCACGTTCCTGGTGCACCCCAACCAGGGTCTTCGTGATGGTCTGATCCATGCGGTCTACGGGGGCGTCTACGGAAAAGATCATGCGAAACTTGACGGACATCCGCGCACCGGTCAGCTGATGCCGGTGCTGTCGCACCTTGGTGCGGCTGCCCCCTGCGGACTTGCAAGATTGGAATCGGCCGGCCTGGGGACCGACTTTCGAAACAACGTGCTGGCTTCTTCGTTTAACATGCACAAGATCACGCGGCACGTGCTGACGAAACACGGAGCCACATTTTCGTCCCAAACCAGCGACCTGATCGTCAGTGACAATCTGGACTTTCATCCGACGGACGTCCTTGAGGATGCCGATGGCAGCATCATTATTGTGGATACCGGCGGTTGGTTTAAACTGTGCTGTCCGACATCGCAGCTGGAGAAGCCGGACGTGCTGGGTGGCATCTACCGCATCCGGCGCGCGAACACAAAGCCCGTGGCGGATCCGCGTGGACTTAAGATACGGTGGCAAACTCTCAGTGATACCCAGTTGGCAAAATTGCTCAACGATCAGCGTTTTGCCGTGCGAAACCAGGCTCGGCAGCAGATCGGCAAACGCGGTTCGGATGCCGTTTCGGCACTGAGACAGGTTCTGGACTCATCACCGAATCCACAGCATCGCCTGCAGGCTGTGTGGTCACTGACGTGGATCGATGCTCCGTCGGCCCGCGACGCCGTTCGTTCAGCGTTGACGGATGATGACGATACTGTCCGGCAGGCGGCGCTGCATGCGATCAGTGTTCACAGGGATGAAGGGGCGACCGACGCGCTGCAGGCAATGATGAAACGTGGTTCACATCATAATCGTCGTGCTGCGGCCGAAGCGCTGGGACGAGTCGGCTCGTCTGTTCACGTTCGCGCACTGCTTTCCGCTGTGTCGACTGCGTTGATTTCAGACGGCGACGGCGGTGAATCGGTGGATCGTTTCCTGGAACACTCTCTGATCTATGCAGCAATGGAAATCGGCGCGCCTGAGGAGATGCGGAAGTTGCTCGTAGCTGATCGGCGTCGCGTTCGCCGAGCCGCCCTTATTGCTCTGGACCAGATGGAAGGTGGGGATCATCTTCTTCCGGGGGACATTCAGCCACTGCTTGTCTCAGATGACCCGCTGCTGAATGCAACCGCGTGGTGGATTGCCGAGCAGCATCCGAAGTGGGGCGACGTGGTCGTGGCCGCGTTCCGGAAAGAGTTGCGGCAGCCGCCATCGGACACAGCATTGCTGCAGCGTCTGACCGAACGGCTGGCACGTTTCTCGGCATCAGAGGCGGTGCAGCAGGTGATGGCAGAGGTCCTGAAAGGCGAAGCTGCCGATGAGTCCGTTCGGTTGGCAGTTCTGCATGCGATGGCGGACAGTCGCCGAAAACCGTTTCCAGTTTCGTGGACAGGCCCCCTGCGTGATCACCTGTCCGGTTCCAACGCTCTCGTCAGCGCTGCACTGGCAGCTCTGAATCAGCTGAAGAGTGGACATATGGACGATGTTGAGACCATCAAACGTCTTGGCGGCATTGCCAGTGACGAGCGACAGGACGTCGAATGCCGTTTACGTTCGTTAAACATGGTGCCTTTGGGCTCGAGAGATTTGTCCGAGAGAACCGTCGATTTTGTGTGTTCGCAGCTGACCGTCGATGCGGCCATTGTAAATCGCGCACTGGCTGTTGATGTGCTGACGTCATCACCTCTCAACTCAAGACAACTGCAGCAGATCGCACTGCAGCTGCCACGGGCTGGTGCGATGGAACTGCAGCCATTGCTGACGGTATTCGCCAAATCGACGGACCAGCAGGTTGGCACGACTTTGGTAGCGGCGCTGCTGGAGTCTCCGGCGGCAACGTCGTTGTTTCCTGACCGCCTGGAAGCAGTTGTGTCAGGATTCGGGGCGTCGGTTGCTGCCAGCGCCCGTCCCCTGCTGGCAAGAATTGAAAAGGAAAATCAAAATAAGGTGGAACGTGTTGAACAGATTCTGGCATTACTGTCCACGGCGGACATTCGACGCGGGTTGCGGGTTTTTCAGGGCACCAGAGCGTCCTGCATTGCCTGTCACCGACGTGGCTATCTGGGTGGCAGCATCGGTCCCGACCTGAACCGCATCGGCAACGTGCGCACCGAGCGCGACTTACTGGAATCGATTTTGTTTCCCAGCCTGAGTTTCGTGCGCAGCTACGAACCGATGTCGATCGTCACTGTTGAGGGGCTGTCGTTTAATGGGTTGGTTCGAGCGGAATCTGAAACCGAAATCACACTTCAGCTGGACGCGCAGAAGTCCGTCCAGATACAGCAGGCCGACATCGAAGAAAGTCACATGGGGAAAGTTTCGATCATGCCAGCGGGGCTGGAAAAACAACTGACGCCACAGGATCTGGCGGACCTGGTGAAGTATCTCAAGGAAGGGTGACGTCAACCGCCAACAGTCGCCACGACCGGGTTCAGTTACGGAATGTGGATTTCGACGGTAGGATAGGACCACCGTCCCGTCCGGTAAATTGATTCGGCTCGGGACAATGGTCCCAAGCTACGGAACTGCCCAGCTTCACGACCGTTCATGACTTCACAACCACGAATCGTTCTGTATCGGATCAACAGCGAGGCACTCAATGAAAATCGAAATCGTGATAGCGTTGGCCGCTGTCTGCACATTTGCGGGCCATGTTTTTGCAGCAGACGACGCGTCCTTGCGCGTTGCTGTTTTTCAGGCCGACGTGACTCCGCCACTGGGATCGCCGCTGTGTAACGGTAACGTCAAACCTGTGATGGAAATTGTGACGCCATTGACGGCACGCGGAGTCGTTCTGCTGGGCGCCGGCGACCCGATCGTGCTGTGTGCCTTCGACTGGGTCGGCATCGGCAACGAGAGCCACGACCAGTTCCGTACGGCGCTGGGAAAGGCGGTCGGGACAACGGCCGATCGCGTGGCCCTGCAGACGTTGCATCAACACGACGCACCGGGCAGCGACTTTGCGACCGAACGATTGCTGACCGAATACGGACTGGCCCGACAGTATTCGAACCCTGACTTTGACGTGGAGGTGATGGAACGCGTTGCGGCGGCAGCGAAGGATTCCCTCACGAAGGCCCAGCCAGTGACGCATGTCGGTCTCAGCGGCGGGAAGGTCGATAAGGTCGCATCGAGCAGGCGTATTCTCGGTCCTGACGGGCGAGTGGTTCTGCAACGGCAGAGCTCCGGTGGAAGAAAGCTGGCCGCCCGTGAGGCACCGGAGGGCACGATCGATCCACTCGTGCGAATCGTCGCGTTCTGGAACAAGGAACAACCGGTCGCTGTGCTGAGCTACTACGCCACGCATCCGCAAAGCTACTATGGGCAGGGTTCGGTGAACTGGGATTTCGTCGGGATGGCTCGTGAGCTGCGTGAGAAAGCACTACCCGGTGTGCCTCATATTCACTTTGACGGTGCCGGTGGCAACGTGGCGGCGGGGAAGTACAACGACGGTACCAAACAGAAACGACCATTACTTGCTCAGCGACTGGCGGCCGGCATGCAGCTGGCCTGGGAGTCTCAGCAGAAGAGGCCGGTGACGGTCGACGATGTCAATTGGTCGGTGAAGTCCGTGTCGTTGCCTGTGCGGAATTCGCTGGTCGACACGGAACTTCTGAAAAAGCTGACGGACGAATCACAGGACGTCAGAACGCGGCTCAGGGCGGCTCGTGATCTGACTTTCGTCCGCCGTATGAACAGTGGACATCAGATTCCCATCTCCTGCCTGAAGCTCGGCAGCGCGAGTATCCTGCACTTGCCTGGCGAGCTGTTCGTCGAATACCAACTTGCCGCGCAACAGATGCGTCCGCATGACTTTGTTGCCATGGCGGCGTACGGAGATTACGGTCCCGGCTACATTGGCACAAAGATCGCCTATGGTCAGGGTGGCTATGAAACAGGTCCTGTTTCACGAGTTGCACCGGAAGTAGAAAAAGTTCTGACGGATGCGATGAAGGAACTGCTGGGAGTGCAGGAGTAGTTGCGGCGAGGGGTGAGGGGACGCTCGTTGCGCAAGACTTAGCGTTGTCAATTCGGTGGAGCACGGGACATGCATGAATCAAAAAAGACCGTCTGGTTGACCATGATGTTCGCTGTTTTCTCAGCCGCATTGCTGTCCGCCGCCGAACGTCCAAACATCGTTGTTGTCATGGTCGATGACATGGGTTGGTCTGATCTCGGCTGCTACGGCGGTGAGATCGAGACGCCGCATATCGATTCTTTGGCGGCCGATGGATTGCGGTTTACTCAGTTTTACAACAACGCTGTCTGTGGCGCGACTCGGGCATCGCTGTTAACCGGACTGTATTGTCAGCAGGCGGGCCATCGAGGCGATCGCTGGAACGAACCGAAAGACTTTCAGAAATGCGTGCTGATTCCGGAAGTCCTACAGGCCAACGGCTATCACACGGCGATGGTGGGCAAATGGCAGGGACGCGATCTGGCGGTTCAGCGTGGCTTTGATCGCTTCTTCGGGCCGAACTGTCAGGCGAAGATCAGCTATTGGAACGCTGTCGCGGGCAACGATTTTTATCTGGACGATCATCCCTGGGAATTCCCGACGAACGGCTTCTTTATGACAGATGCCTTCAACGATCATGGCGTCAGTTTTCTTAAGGACGCTGTGACCGGTGATAAGCCGTTCTTTTTGTACGTCGCCTATATTGCACCGCACTGGCCCCTGCATGCTCGTGAAGAAGACATTGCGGTGTACAGAGATCGCTACCGCAAACGTGGCTGGGACGAATGGCGACAGACTCGGTTGCTACGGCAGAAGGAAATGGGACTCCTGCCCGCTGGCAGCGAGTCCCACAGCAACGCACTTGCCATGCCTGAATGGAAGGACGATGAACATCAGGACTGGCAGGCAGAACGGATGGCCGCCTACGCTGCTCAGATTTCCAACGTCGACCGTGGCGTCGGCAGAATGCTGAATGTGCTACGGGATTCCGGCAAGGAACGTAACACTCTGGTTCTATTCCTGTCAGACAACGGTGCCGCGCCCAATGGTGGTCTGGGCCCCACGACAAGTGGCTTTGGTTTCGATTCGAAGTCCAATACTGCCTGGAGAAAAGACGGCGTTGCGATAAAGCCTGGCAGTGGGCCTGACTTGCTGCCGGGACCGCACGACACGTTTGCCGCCTACGGTCTTGCATGGGCGACGACCAGCAACACGCCTCTGCGCGACACCAAACAGTCCGCGTACGAGGGTGGAATCAGAACGCCCCTGATTGCACGATGGCCGGCGGTGATCGAAAAAGGCGGTGGCCTGACGCGTCAGCCGGGACACGTGATCGACATCATGGCAACGAGTCTGGACGTGGCGGGCGTCGAATATCCCTCTGCGTTCAAAACGCGTCAGCCGATACCGATGGAAGGGCAGTCGCTGGTTCCCGTTCTTCGGGGTGTGAAGCGGTCAGGCCACAGGATTCTGGCGTGGAATTGCAGCCGTGGTCGAGCGATTCGCGACGGACGATGGAAGCTGGTCCAGCCCCGCGACGACCGCGACTGGGAACTGTACGACCTGTCCGTCGACGTCGGCGAAACGAAAACCCTTGCTTCGGAATTTCCCGACCGAGTGCAAACGATGACGGAACAGTACGGAGTCTGGCGCCAACGAGTCGGTGCGAAATAGGTTGATCTGCAGTCCCGAAATGGCCTGTCCGCACTCGGCCGATAGAATTCTCAGCCTCACTCCGCTACGTTGGTGACAATCAGTCGCCCAGGAAGACTGTCCCACAGCCACTGCCCACCAACAGGTTCACCAGAACCATCTTTACTCAGGACCAGAATCATGCCCACTGGCAATTACCGACTCCTTGTGACCGTCATCGCAATCGTGACATCGGTCACTGCGTCTGCCGATGACCCGAAGCCACCGGCAGGTTTTCGTGCCATTTTCAACGGCGATGACCTTGATGGATGGCATGGGCTGAATCCGCATCAATCTGCGAAACTCAAGGGAGAGAAAAAGCTGGAGAACCTGGAGGCACAGCGCGCCGAGTTTTCGAAGCACTGGTCTGTTGAAAACGGTGAATTCGTCAACGACGGTCATGGTCCGTACGCAACCACCGACGAAGACTTCGGAGACATGGAATTTTTGATCGAATACAAGACCGTGGCGAAAGCGGACAGTGGGATCTATCTGCGAGGTACCCCGCAGGTGCAGATCTGGGACAGCAGCCAGGTCTTTGATCCGAAGAGACCAACACGCAAGCCGCATCTTGGTTCCGGCGGCCTGTTCAACAATACGCCCGGTGCATCGGGCCGCGATCCGATGGTCAAGGCTGACAGACCATTCGGTGAGTGGAACCAGTTTCGTATTCGCCAGATTGGCGGTCGCACATGGGTGTGGCTCAATCAGCATCTGGTGGTGGACGGAGCGGTGATGGAAAATTTCTGGGACCGTCAAAAGCCGCTCGCGGACAAAGGTCCCATCATGCTGCAGACGCACGGCGGTGAGATCCGCTGGCGGAACCTGTTCGTGCGGGACATAAAGCCGGACGAAGCGCAGCAAACTGTCGGGGCCGCCGACGAACCGCCAGCCAGTCTTATGAACGCACTGAGCCTGCATGCTTCTTTCGACAACGGACTGGACGCTGATTTTTCGCGTGGTGACCGCACGTGCTACATTCGCAAGGGAAAAACGTTGCTGCATGCCGCGGCAACGGACGACGTTCAACTCTCCGCGGACGGCGGTCGTTTTGGGAGTGGACTGCACTTCCGGAAGAAGAACAGCTTTCGCCCCGCGTTCGAAAACTCCGGTGTGCTGGGGTACAACGGCGACAGTTGGAACACGACCGTCTGTGTCTGGCTGCGGCTGAATCCCGACAAAGATCTGGAACCAGGCTATTGCGATCCGGTGCAGATTGTCGGCGACGATGGAAAGAAAGGATTCATCTTTCTGGAATGGTCGAAGGATGAAAGACCACGGTACTTCCGTTATGCGGTGCGTCCGCTGTTCGATATCTGGAACCCCAACAATGTTTCCTGGGCCGACATTCCATTCGATAAACGCCCCATGGTGCAGGTGGAACGGGCGCCGTTCTCGCGAGAGGCATGGACACACGTGGTCTTCACGCTAGAAAACGTCAATGACAAGAGTAAACCGTCGGCCGGGCGTCTGTATCTGAATGGAAAGTTGCAGGGGGCCATCGAAAACTGGAACCTGACATTGGGCTGGGATCCGTCGCAGGTGCTGCTGGTTCTGGGGGCTTCGTATGTCGGACACATGGACGATCTGGCCGTATTCAATCGAGTCCTGAGCGATGCTGAAGTGCAGCAGATTTATGCATTGAAGAACGGCGTGCGGAATCTCTATTCTTTTGCCGCCGCGAAATGAGCAGGCATCAGAAGTAGGGCCGGTTCTACCGGCCGCATGGTCGTCATTGGCCGGTAGGAACGGGCCCTACTTTGTCTAACCAGCAAACTGACATGAATAAAGATCGGCGTCCCGCAACTCGAATCGCAGTCGCACCGTTTTTCCGTTCAGTCTGCTGACGTCTCGGCCGCTTCTCCAGCCGACGACGCGATCAACGGTGTCCCCAAACAGGTCATGGCAGGCTTCCAGTTCATAGCCCACGATGGGCGTACCGTCAGGGTGTTGCAGTTCAACGCGGACCGTTCCGGCCGCTGACGTGGCGAAATTCAGATGCAGTGCAGAACCGGTAAACGTCAGGGGTTTGGTGACCAGTTCGTTACCGCTTCCGGCCGGAGCGTTGACAGACACAAAACCGTCGAGTCGCAGCGAATACCGTCGGAGAGCACTACCCTTGCCGTGCCAATAACTCTCTGTCGCGTACATCGACAATTCGTTTGACGCACCTGTCAGTTGCGACTTCGTCTCGACCAGATGCCAGCCGATGTACTGATGCCCATAGTGCCAGGCGTCGGAACGTTCAATACCCGGTCGCAGAAATGCTTCGTTCCAGCGAGTGAACTTCGTGCCATCACGACTGGCCATGAACAGCGCATCCGTAATCGCAGTTCCATATCGTTGCGATGAAGACGCGCGCAACTCCCGCTGCTTCAGTGCCGGCAGAGCATTCATCGATTGCGACCAGCCTCGATCAATGTATCTGGTGGGAAAGCCCATCAGGATGTGCGGCGCTCGGTGGTACGGTTTGATCTGATTTGTGTAGAGTTGCTGCGGTGGCGAATCGACGTACGTCAGGTCTGTGTGCGGACCCCAGTTAATCAAATCATCCGATGTGGCTGTCCGAATGGCTCGAATACCACCTGGCTTCCATTCTTTATCGGTCGTCACGCCGGCCGTGAAGATTCGCCAGTAGGCTCGGTATTTGCCAATGTTGTCGTCCCAGAATGCCAGATTCTGCGAATCGAAGGCTCCCAAGCTGTGCAAAATGGGAGCGTCGGTCATGGGAGACCAGTTTAGTCCGTCCGGAGACTTGAACGGCAGCAGTCCGTTTGGCTTGCTCGATCGGAAGATTGCCTTGTACCGTGCATCGGCCGGTGCCCCGGGGTTTTCGTCTTTGAATATTGCGGGATGGCCGGCGTCGACGTTCAACGAACCGACCTTGCCACTGACCATGGTGATGTTGTTGTCTTTCGAACCCTGGAATTCGTGCAGGCCCAGCTTTGGCTTGCGCCAGTTGATGCCGTCATCGCTTTCCGCGTAACAGCAGAACAGTGGATGCCGACCGGTATCCAGTTTGCCCTGCCCGACTTCCAGGTGCCAGGCCTTGTAGTACATGCGATAAAGATCGCCGTCCTGAAACACGCTGTGATAACCACATCCCGTCCCTTCCCACGGAGCGTCATGAACCAGTGCAATCTCGCGAGCAACCGGATGATGCAGCATCTGCTGCGTGTGGCCGGTGAGTCGGTCGATGAGATAATCATCGACAAACAGTTCGCGTCGGGAACCGATCTCAATCGCAGCAGCGGTTGGTTCCGTGGCGACCGATGCTCCGTGCGTGCCAGCGACAGCTGCGACGGTACTGGCGGTGATTGAGTGCTTTAGAAACGATCGACGGGCCATTTCGCCGGGTGCAGAGGAAATCTTCATGATTGCTCCAGGTTCGTGTCGTTAGCAGTGGTTCTTTCCAATTACGCTTGACGCCTGATGTTTACTGCGAGAGCCGTGATCATAATTTATCTGGCCAATGTATCTTTATCCCGTTGAGCGGCTTTCTGCAGTCGTGCCAGCATGTCCTGGACTCGTTTCGATTCGGTGTCGGCAAGGTTCTTTGATTCGCTGATGTCGGTCGCGATTTTAAACAGTTCCACTTTTCGTTTCTCGCCTGCGCCGGACACGACAAGTTTCCAGTCGGCGTACCGCAGCGACGACGCTCGCCAGTGTGGGCCGGCGGTGTACAGCGGACGTGGCGGCAACGCAGATTGATTGATGAGTAACTGTGTCAGGTTGGTACCGTCCCATTTCAGGTCGCCATCAGCTTCGAAGCCGGTGATCGCACAAAACGTCGGCATCCAGTCGGTGATCTGAACCGGGCTGTCCACTTTGCCCGGCTTCACCTTCCCGGGCCATGAGACAATTGTCGGCACTCGTATGCCGCCTTCGTACACGTCGCCCTTTTTGCCTCGCAGCGGTTGGTTGTTGCCGGTCAGTCGGCCATTCGGGCAGTTGTCGTCCGGGTACTTCAGGTCGTTGTTTTCCGCCGTGCTGCCGCCGTTGTCGCTGGTAAAGACCAACAGCGTGTTGTTGCGGACCCCAGCTTTGTCTAACGCTGCGATGATTCGGCCGACGGCGTCATCCAGGTGCATCACGCACGCCGCGTATTGCCGCGCAACGTCTCCCGTGATTGACTTTGGCGCGCGTTGCAGCCACTCGTCCGGCTCTTTGATCGGCAAATGGACGGCCGTATAAGGGATATACAGGAAGAACGGCGACGTCCCCCGCGATTCGATCCACTGTACGGCTTCATCAGTAAGCAGGTCGGTCACGTGTCCGGTTTCTTCGATCAGTCCTTCATTGCGGTGCCAGGTGATTGAGTAATCACCTTTCTTGTAACGATGGTTCCACGGACTGATGCCGCCGGCCAGCGACCCGTAGGAATGGTCGAAGCCAAAGTGATTTGGTCCCCATTTCGGCAACGACCCCAGATGCCACTTGCCCGCAAGGCATGTGTCGTAGCCACGGCTCTTCAGCGCTCGTGGCAGCGTGACCGTATCCTTAGGCAGGGCCAGCTCGTTCGTGGGCGTGGTAATTCCGAACCGGCTCCAGCACCGCCCGGTTAACAGACCGCAGCGAGTCGGGCTGCACACCGGCGCGACGTAGTGCTGCGTGAGCTCCAGCCCTTCCTGCGCCAGTTGGTCAAGACGAGGTGTCGGCGCATTGCCGCCGTGGAAGGCCACATCAGCCCAGCCCAGGTCATCTGCCATGATGAAGACGATGTTCGGATGCGGCTGCAAATCAGCGGCGACCAACGGGGCGTGCCAGACAAAGACGAACATCATTGCTGCGAAGAAGCGACGCTTCATTTTGTATCCTGAAGTCGGACAGGGGTTTTCGCTGCCGGGGGGGGGATCATAACCAAACCATGGGCCGAAACGGAAATCGTTCTTCCCGTTTGCTCGGCATGCACCGGTGATTGATGTACCATCGTCGAGCGTGTCTGAGTACGTCAGCGCGCAGAATGCTTTGAAACGTCGACCTCAATTGAAGAGAAGTCATGAACAAGTGTGCACTACGAACCGTCGTCCTCTGTTGTGCGTTGGCTGGTGCAATCCTGTATGCCGACGAACGGGATTCGCAGGTAAAAACACTTCAGCCGGGCGTGCAACTGTCACTAGTGGCCGAACATCCAGGACTGGCGACGCCGACCGGTATTGATGTCGACGATCAGGGCCGAATCTGGGTGGTGGCCACTCATACGCATTTTCGACCGGACGATTACGTGGGGCCGGAACATGATGAGATCCTGGTCTTCACTGACAAGGATGGTGACGGCCGCACCGAACACCGGCAGGTGTTCTACAATGCGACAGATGCCACAATGGATCTGGAACTCGGGGCAGACGGCTGGGTGTATCTGGCCGAACGCGATCGAATTATCCGGATTAAAGACTCCGACGGTGACGGAAAAGCTGACGTCGCAGAAGATGTCGTATCGCTGAAAACTGAGGCCGATTATCCGCACAACGGACTCGAGGGCCTGGCGTGGCATCCGTCTGGGGAGCTGGTCTTCGGTCTGGGTGAAAACTTTGCGAAGCCGTGGACTCTGACGGGACGCGATGACACTGCCATCAGCGGCACCGGCGAAGGGGGCATCTTCCGTTGTTCGGCGGATGGGCGGAATCTGAGGCGGATTGCTCGCGGGTTCTGGAATCCCTTCGGCATCTGCGTTCGCGCGGATGGAGAAATATTTGCGGCAGAAAACGATCCTGGCGAACGGCCACCCTGTCGTCTGCTGCACGTTGTCCAGGACGGAGACTATGGCTACCAGAGGTCATATGGTCCGGAAGCGCACCACCCGTTCGTTGGATGGAATGGAGAGCTTCGCGGTACGCTGACCATGATCCATCCGTCCGGAGAAGCTCCCTGTGGTGTGTTGCCTTTAGGGCGCGGGCTGCTGGTTTCGTCGTGGAGTGACCATCGGATCGACTTCTTTCTGCTGCGTCGCAAGGGGGCCAGCTTTGCAGCGGATCGGATGGCGCTGGTCCAGGGAGGCCGCTATTTTCGACCTGGTTGCATCGCCAGCGCGGATGACGCTGAGGGCGGTAGCGGACGGAAACGGGCCTGGTATTTCACCGACTGGGTCGATGGTCGATATCAGGCGCATGGTTTCGGACGGTTGTGGAAGCTGGAGATTGATCTCGATAAAGCCGACTGGGTCGGAACGCTTGAGCCCGAACCGCTCACAGAAAAGGCTCGACTGGCAGAAGATCTCCGTAGTGGTAAGGAGACGCATGATCGGATGACGCTGCTGCAGCTGGCCAACGACGAAGATCCGTTTCTGGCACGTGCTGCGTTGCTGGCGTTGTCGCGGGCAGCATCGAAGTGGACGTGGGAAGACGTCGCTGCCTGGTCCGCTGCCAACCGAGTGCAGGCCGTGCTGGCGTTGAAGCTGGCAGAAGCTTCGCCGGACGTCTGGGTCCGCTCTTTCCTTGCGGACAAAAATACCGAAGTGCAGTTTGAAACTCTGCGGTGGATCGCCGATGCGCGGTTGCAGGCCTTCGCGCCGGACGTCGAGCAGATGCTGAACCGTAGCGATCTGGACTACCGCCGCTTTGAAGCTGCCATCGCCACATGGAACACGTTACAGGGAAAACCGGAAGCAGGAATTCGTAATCCGGAGATGCTGTTGGCGCGAGTTCAGGACAGCGAAAGTGCCCCACGGCTGCGAGCCTATGCTCTGCGCCTGCTGCCGACTCAGCCACGATCCGCCGCCGGTGACGGCGTCTCGCCGGTGCAGAAGTTTCCCAAGGGGCTATCGTTGAAGGTGCTAAGGGAATTGCTGTCCGTGAACGACGCCATGCTGTCGCGGGAGGTCGTCCGGACTCTGGCTGGCAATCCACCCGTTTCTCGTGTTCTCCTTGCCAAGATTGCGGCCGACCCCCAACGAAGCGCCTCACTGCGTGCCGACGCGGTCGCGGGGTTGGCGGCCGTGGCGAAACAGCACGCGGATCTGTTGCTGCATCTGGCTGGCGACGACCAGCGTGTCGTACGCGAAGAAGCATTGCGCAGTTTGCGGTTTGGAAAATACTCGCCAGAGCAAATCCGCCAGTTGCAAACGCTGGCCGAAAAGCACCATGAGTCCGCAGATCTGTTTCGGGCCGTGCTGGCTCCCAAATCGCTGGCGAAGAGGCGGCCGCCGCTCACCGATACACAGGCATGGTTGGCGACACTGGACGCGGTCAGGATTCCTGCCGATGAGGAAAGCGGTCGCCGAATCTTTCATCATGCCAGGCTTGCTCAGTGTTCCAACTGTCATCGGCACAGCGGCCGAGGCAACGTCGTCGGGCCGGATCTGAGTGGCGTGAACAATCGCAAAGACCGAACATGGTTATTGCAATCGATTCTGGAGCCCAGTCGGCAAATGGCTCCCGAGTACCAACCTCGGACGATTATCCTGAACGATGGCCGCACGTTTACAGGAATCCGTCTACGGTCATCGACGAAGGAAGCCATGCGCGATGTGAACGGACAGAATCGTACGTTTGACCGTAATGACATTGAATCGATGGTTGAGTCGACCGTGTCCTTCATGCCGACCGGTGTTGTTAATTCGCTGACCAACCGTGAGCTGCGCGATTTGATTGCGTTTCTGGAACAGGGACCGGATCAGTAGCGATCAGCAGAGCAGTGGATCTGAAGCGAGTGCCGGCATACTAGCTCGACGCGCGAGCGAGTGTGTGTGTTTCGTTTGGGGAAAAACGCGGCCCGATGGGCGACGCGGTTAAACCTATTTTCCGCAACCTTGAGATTTGTCAGGCATGTAGGGTCCGCTGTGCGGACCAATCGAAAAACAACAAACCTCTGCACCATCAATTGCAGGAAGATCGTTCCATTACAGCCTCTTGTGCCTGCGGCACCCAAAGGTTGCGAGCAACCTGGGCTACCCGCTAAACGAATCTATGGCGGCCATGTGTTCTCTGTCGTTTAACCGCGAGGGCGTTGACCGCATGTTCGCGAACGTCCGACTGCATGGCAATACCAGGTGGAATCCGAAAC
>JAPYTO010000130.1 GCA_029941865.1 Fuerstiella sp.
CTCCTGTAGAATGGCGGTTTCAGAAGTCGTCGTTTCTTCCGCCGACGGTGGAAAATACTGTCCCGCTGGAACGGAGTCTTCAGCAGCGCCGGCGTGACGTCTTCGTGGCCAGCATGAATTTCATCGAAGTACTCTCTCCAGTCCGGCGAAACGGAATTGCGGTCCTGCAGGTACGCGCCGTATTGTTGCTCGATGAACTCAAGACTCTGAGTACTCAGCTGCGAAACCGGACCGCGAGGTTTGCCGGCGAACTCAGATTCGGCCGGACTGTCCAGAAACGTCGGAGCTGCAGCAGGCTGGTGAGAAGAGGGTGACATTATTCTGATTGCGACCCGTTCTTGTCAAAATGCAACAGAGTGCGGTTATTCCGTATCTCATTGTTGCAAAGAGGGCCGGAGTGAAAGGCGCCGTGAGGGGCGAATGATAGACTCACTATACTGAATAGAAATTTCGGGAGACGTCGCTCCGAAAGTATTTACCACGATTGCCTCAAGGTAGGCGGAGCATCCTGGCACAGCGGGACTCAGTCGGGAATTACAAATGTTGAACAGGGGATTTTGAAGTATGAATTAAGCACTCTGTGATTCGCAGCTTCATGCAAAAACCCCGTGTTCGACATTCATCGCCCTCCATCCCCATCTTCACTCAAACACCCATAGCCATGCCCGCGCCCACACCTGCCCACATCGGCATCCTGACCGTTTCCGACAGAGCCAGTCGAGGCGAGTATGAAGACCGTGGCGGCCCCGCCATTCACGACTACCTTACGGACGTCCTGTGCAGCGAATGGATCGCCAGGCCGATCATCATCGGCGACGAACAGCTGGAGATCGAAGCGGCGATCAAACAACTTGTCCACGACGAAGGATGTTGCCTGATTGTCACGACCGGAGGCACGGGCCCGGCAGCTCGCGACGTGACTCCTGAAGCGACAGAAGCGGTCTGCGAAAAAATGATGCCCGGTTTCGGCGAACTGATGCGCAAGGTTTCGCTGGAAAAAGTTCCAACGGCAATTCTGTCCCGCCAGACCGCTGGTATCCGAGGCAGCTCACTGATCGTGAACCTTCCCGGACAACCCAAAGCCATCGCTGAATGCCTGGACGCCGTCTTTCCCGCCATTCCCTACTGCATCGATCTGATCGGCGGCCCGTTCCTGGAAACAAACGAAGACCGAATCGTGGCGTTCAGGCCGAAGAAGAAGAAGTAGCCTGGTCGCTGCAGTTATCCGCTGGCTGCCGAATTTATCTGGCCCCGCACTTTGGCTACGAATTCAGAGGGCGTGAACGGTTTCTGCAGAAACACAGCCTGGAAATCCGCCAGGTCGAGTTCGGCGATTGCATCGTTGGTATATCCACTCATGTAAAGAATCGGCAGGTCCGGCTTTTCACTGCGGAGCCTGCTGGCCAATTCCGGCCCATTCATCGCTGGCATAACGACGTCCGTAATCAGCAAACGAATCTCATCGCGATGTCGGTCAAAGCACTTTAGTGCTTCTTCCGCGCCTGCAGCGACAACGACGCGGTATCCGTCAGTTTTAAGAATTATTCGTAACAGGTTGCGAACAGCCTGTTCATCTTCAACCAGCAGGACAACCTCCGCATCGCTGGGCCCATGTGGCATTGACAAAGGAGCAGCGGTTGCCACCATCTCGCCGGTCACAGGCCAATAGACGCTGACCGTCGTGCCGTGCCCCTCTTCACTCTCTGCAAAGACGAAGCCTCCATTCTGTACGATGCAACCATGGGCAATCGCCAGTCCCAGTCCCGTACCATCACTGCCTTTCGTGGTGAAAAACGGTTCAAACATTCGCGAAAGCGTATCTGATGACATGCCGACCCCGTTGTCTGAGATCACTATCCGAACAAAGTCGCCTTCCGGCAGTTCCGCTTGCGGCAACTTGTCCGCACTCAGCAGCAAGGCTTCGGTTCTGATCAGAATCTCCCCGGAATTCATGGTCGCGTCGCGCGCATTCAGGACGATATTCATGACCGCCTGGTCCAGCTGGCTTCGATCAACCTTAATGAGCGGCAGCCCGGGCGCCAGGCTCGTACTGATCGTCACACGTTCTCCAACAAGACGCTGAAGCAGACTGCGTGATTCCTGCAGAACTACGTTGATGTCCAGAACTTCAGGTTCCACGACCGACCTTCTACTGACGGTCAGTAAATGACGGGTCAACCGGGCCGCTCGTTCGCCCGCCTCAAGAATGGACGACACTGACCTGGTGTGAGCGTGGCCAGCACTCATCTGGCTGAGCAAAATATGACAGTGGCTGTTAATGACCGTCAACAGATTGTTGAAGTCGTGAGCGATGCCACCTGCCAGCCGACCGACCGCATCCATTTTCTGAGCATCCTGCAATTGTTCCGACAGGTGTTTGCTCTCTGTAATGTCCTGCGCACAGCCGATGACTTCATGAACCTGCCCGTCCGCATTCCGCGAAAAGACCATGTCCTGATGTTGATACCAGTGCCAGTGCCCCTGTGCGTCCCGAATGCGATATTCTGTCCCTATCACCGTCGAATCATCAGCGTTGGCCAGACGCCCTAACAATTCGGGCAGTTTAGCCCTATCCTCCGGATGCATGGCCTCGAAGAAAAACTGGCTGCCCAAGTCAGTCGAATCCTGTATCGAGTACCCCAGATCCTCAGTCACACGCCGGTTAGCATAAACGAGTTGTTTTCTTGTGAGATCATAGACGTACAGATTATGCGGTGAGGCCCTGACAATACGATCAGTAAACTCTCGGCTCTCGCTTAACTGCCGATAGCTATGTTCTCTTTCCAATTCCGCTGTGGCACGAATCGCAACGACTTTCAGAATCTCTTCGGCCAGCGTCGGATTCGGGATCTGTGACGTGTGCAGCAACGCGATAAGACCGATTGACGATCCGTTGCTCAGCAGCAACGGAATTCCCATGTAACTTTCAATGCCAATTTCCGAAAGCAGAAGATCGTCGGGAAAGTCCTGCTGCACGTTGGCTTCGAAATGGCAGAAGCCGTTGGCAATAACTTTTTCGCACGGAGTATTCCGTACCTGATAGCAGATATTGTCCACCAACTCTCCACGGTGCGACATCGCCACAGCATCTGCCGTGTACTCTTCGTCATTGTTGAGTATGGCGACCATGGCGTAGTCGGTCTGACACGCGAGCACCAGGTGTTCTGTAAGCGACCTGAAAAAGTCCTGCCCGGTCTGCTGATGCAGCGCTTCAATGATCTGCCCAACAACGTCATTGCCCTGGTCCCCGTCAACAACGTTTTGCATCGTCACGGCCAGCCAGGACGGAAGATTACTGTCGCCCGGGAGCACCGTTCCGTTGCACTCAACGGAATGAATCGAACCGTCCGCCGCGCAAAATCGTGAAGTCAGCCGAAACGTCCCTGACTTCGAGCACGTATCAATTGCTGCCCGAAAGGCGTCACAATCCTCTGGATGAACAAGGGCAAGCAGCGCATCAAATGACTCGGCCGTATCCTCCCGCGAGATACCCAGAACATCACAGGCTTCGTTCAATCCGGTCACGCATCCCGTTTGCAGGTCCATCTGCAACACACCACGTCCAAATAGCTCGTGAGTGGCTTTGAGAAGTTGCTGCTGACGACGAAGCGCTTCGCTGAGCTGCCGGAAATCATCGTCCGAACAAACGGCGATCGGGTTGTGGACATCAGAGTGTGTGTCAGCGACACGGCGTGGCATTCCCTGGCTCCTGTTACCTCAACAACGTCATCGTTGCAGTATGGAGCATAGACGGATGAGTCACAAGCTGCACGGTCCCCAACGAATTCAGCCGTTGGGCACTCGCCCCGTCGGTTTTCCAGGCGGTGAAACCGTGGCAGATGCGACCCGCCTGCCCTGCCCTCATTTTCCAGATCACGCCATTAAAGTGTGGCGTACATCACACTTTAGCGCACAGCACGGCATGCCCGGAATCCATTGAAGCAGATGTTCACTGCCCTCAGATGACTCCAACTGCAGGCGTTCTCCCGGGGCTCGCATACGGGTCCACAACATCTGGTATGGTGTTGAGAGAGGTGAATACCGGCATTGGCTGATTTGCAGATTTTTCGTAACAGTGCAATCCACGTTTGCGAATTCACCATTGTTCCGGATATGCTGTGGCACGTATGCGTGCTGACGCTAATCCTTTTGACCACTCGTGGAGTTCAAGACTATGAAGAAATCAGTGTTGACTTTGTTCGCTGCCTGTCTGGCATTAGCGTGCGTGGCGGGCACGTATGCGGAAGAGAAGCAGGAAGCGAAAAAGGGAGCGAAGAAGGTCCTGACGGTCAAGTGCCCAGTGGCCGGTAAAGAAATCAAGATCGCCGATGCGAAGACGGTGGCCTACCGCAAAGCAAACGTTTATGTTTGCTGTGACAACTGCAAAGGCAAGATGGAAAAAGACACAGCCAAGTTTGCCACCAAAGCGAATCATCAGCTCGTCCGCACCAAACAATTCCGTCAGACAAAGTGTCCGTTGTCCGGTGGGCCAATTGACAAAGAACAGAAACTGAAAGTCTCTGGTCAGCTGGTAAGATTCTGCTGCGAAAAGTGCCAGGGCAAGACCGCAGAAGCCAAAGGCGACGCACAACTTGCAATGATCTTCGCCGATGCAGCCTTCGACAAGGGATTCAAGGCCGTCAAGAAAAAGAAAAACTGATCGACACCTATCGACAGTGAATACGAAAAGGGCGTTCGTTAAACGAGCGCCCTTTCTTATGCGCCGGTTTCCGATTGGCCCCGCTGGTTGCCGATCAGGTCACCACAGGATCACGCTCTTCCAAAAGATATCGAGGGCGGCCGGAGTTGTCATTAAAGGTCATGGCAGGGTCTATCCCCAGGTGGTGGTAAACCGTAGCCAGAATATTTTCCGGACGATAAGGACGGTCCGCTGGACTTGCTCCGATGGCATCGGAGGAGCCGATCACCTGCCCTGCCTGCAGATTTCCGCCCGCCAGCATGACCGACATGACTCGGCCCCAGTGGTCGCGACCGGCATCTTTATTGATTCGTGGCGTACGACCGAATTCACCCATCGCGACGACCATCACCCGTTCAGCCATGCCCCGTTCGTGCAGATCTGTAATGAGTGCCGCGACGCCCTGATCGTAAGCCGGTCCTTTGGCGTCCATACGACCTTTAATATCTTTGTGATCGTCCCAGCTGCCCAGTGTGTTAACCCGTACAGAAACAAACTTCACGCCGCTTTCCACAAGCCGACGAGCCAGCAGAATATTCTGGCCAAGCGAACTTGTGCCGTAGCGGCTGCGAATGGCTTCCGGTTCGGCCGCGATGTCAAAAGCGGATCGCGCCTTGTCACCGGTGACCATTTCGAATGCCTGGCGAGTAAACGCGTCCTGTGCGTCCGCGACACCCTGTGTATCAATCACACGGCGAGCCTTGTCGAAGCCCTGCAACAGCGCCCGGCGATCACCAAGACGTTCCTGCGTCATGCCGCCGATCAACGTCAGGTTGGCCACGACGAACGGCTTTGTGTCCGCACTCCTGATGGTTTCAAACGGGCTGTGTCCTTTGCCAATCCACGCTGCTCGACCGTAGCGCATGCTGCGTGGGATCGAGACAAAGGGCGGCAGACCTGGTTGATTGGCTCCGCAGACCCTCGCCGCAATCGATCCAATGCACGGCATGTCGTTTTCGCGACTCTGGCGGTCTCGAAGATAGTACCCGGTCTGAGTCAAATGCGCGCTGGTTTGATGGCTTCCGGAATCATGATGGACGGCTCGCAGAATGACGAGCTTATCCATGATTTTCGCCTGTCCCGTCATCAGCTCTGACAACCGCACTCCCGGGACGTTGGTCTCAACCGTGCCCAAAGGGCCTCGGTACTCGGCCGGCGCATCCGGCTTCGGATCATAGGTTTCGTGCTGAGTCGGACCACCGGCCAGTTCCAGAAAGATCACCGCCGTATCGCTTCTGGCACCGCCCAATGCAGCTTCCGCCCGCAATCGCAGCAGATCCGGCAACGAAAGTCCCGTCAGTCCGGTGAGACCAGCCTTCACGAAACCTCGACGATTGATTCCATCGCAGAATTCAGACTTCATGAACGGCTTCCTGTTCTGTGAAAACGCCACGAACGGGGTCAGGCATCAAGGCCTGACAAACCACTACACAAGCAACTCATCAATCACACCCGTCGAGTCCTGAAACCCAGGATTAACATCGATCCCCGATCGATTCAGCATCGTGTGCCATACGCGGGACAGCGGCGTCTTTTCGGGCAGACGCAGATGCCCCTGATGAGCCACACCGGCAGCTTTGCCGCCGAACAGGCAGGTTGGCAGACGATCTTTGGAATGGCCGATCCCCATGCCGCTGGAAAAGCCCAGCAGTGTGTGGTCCAGCAGGTTCGAACCATCCGGCTGCCGGAACGACTTCAGTCGATCGATGAAGTAATTCCAGTGAGACAAATAGATGCGATCAACCTTCGCCAATTCTGCAAGATTCTTAGCGTCGTTTCCATGGTGAGTGAGTTCGTGAAAGCCCTTGGAAACTCCGAATTCAGAAAACGTACCGCCGGAACTTTCCTGGCGAACAACATAGCTGACCACTCGAGTGGAATCTGTTTCATACGCCAGCGCGATCAGGTCGTACATCATTTTCGCGTACTTGTCGTACACAAACTGCGCAGAGGGCATGTGGACCTGATAGCTCTCCGAGAAGTCACTCATACCATTTGTGTCGACCGCCGGTTTCGGTTTAACGTTCCACTCAATGTCACGTTCCAGCTGCTTCTCCACTTCACGAACGCTCGTGAAATACTCATCCAGTTTGACGCCATCCTGTTTGCTGACCTGTCGATGCAGACGCTTTGCGTCTTCCATGACCACATCCAGAATGCTGCGACGCTGACGGAAACCCTTTTTTCGCAGTTCACGTTCTTCCGGGCCATCCACCTTGAACAGCCTGTTGAACATCACGTGTGGATCGTTTTCGGACGCCAACGGAACACCGTTGCGATTCCACGAAAGTGTTCGCAGGTTACCGCCAAAGCCCGTCCCACGCTGGACACACATCTGTAGTGACGGGAATCTTGTTTCACGGCCAAGCTGCTCCGCGGCGATCTGGTCCATCGATACGGAATTGTTGATCGAGCCGCCGTCTTTGGCTTTGACGCCTGTCGAAAACGTGTAGTCACCGCCGTGGCCGCCGCCATGTTCAAGATAGGTTCCGGAAAACACCGTGAAATCGTCTCGATGATTCTCCACGACCTGCAACGTTGGCGAAAGGGTGTAGTCTTTGCCTTCGTCCCGCGGTTCAAATTCCCGCATATTCATGCCAGTGCCGAAATAGAAGATGCCCAGCCGTTTCGGCAGCACAGCGACCGTGGCGCCGGAAGCCGTCTGTGGCAACATGGCTTCCAGCAGCGGCAGAGCCATTGTCGCTCCGGCGCCGCGAAGGACGGTGCGGCGGTCGACTGTGGTTGCGTGAGTGTTTCGCATTGTGGTTTCCAATCAACTGGTGACTGCAGCGACCGACCGAAACACGTCAGCCGGTCTGCAACTACGCTCGCATATATCTTACTTCGTCAGAAACTCGTCCGAAAGAACAATTGCTTCGATCAGACTTTGAAGAGTATTTCCATTGGCCTTCATCTCACGCACAAGACCGTCAATCGCGGTACGGTCAGCCGGTTCGATAATTCGACCCAATGCATACGTGAACATCTTCTCGCTGAGACCTCGAAGAAATCGGTCGCTCTGAGACCGCAGAGCTGCCCGAAACTCTTCGATGGTTTCAAAACGGATCCCGTTGGGTAATGTACCAGTAGCGTCAATAGCGGCGTCATTTGGCCACCAGCCCCGTTCCCCATCCTGTTTCGTGCGCCACTGCCCCACGACATTAAAGTTCTCCAGGGCCAGACCATAAGGATCGATGGTTTTGTGACAACTGGCGCAAGCGGGAATCGTTCGATGAAGATCCAGTCGCTGCCGCACCGTGAGGTTTTCACCCTGCACATTGGGTTCGACTTCACCAACGTTCGGCGGCGGCGGTTTCGGGGGATCATTGAACAGGACCTCCAGAATGTACTTGCCGCGTTCCACCGGCTTGGTTCGATTGCCGTCGCTGCCCCACTTATGAACGGCTGCCATCGTCACAAGTCCTCCGCGATGTGACTGCCTGGGCAGCTTAACTTTCACGAACGCACTGCCGGTCACGTCAGGTATGTCGTAGTACCGGGCCAGTGGCTCATTGACCATGGTCCAGTCGCAATCGAGAAAGTCGACGACGTTGCCGCCACCTGACAGCAGCCGCCGGAAAAACTCGACAGGTTCAGCATTGATTGCCTCGTTCAGGCCAACATTCTGAGTGCTGTAAAAGTCG
Source organism: Fuerstiella sp. (assembly GCA_029941865.1). Taxonomy (GTDB): domain Bacteria; phylum Planctomycetota; class Planctomycetia; order Planctomycetales; family Planctomycetaceae; genus Fuerstiella. The sequence goes on from JAPYTO010000130.1 coordinate 8,344, forward strand.
CGATACAGATTACGATCAACAGCAAAGCGATCAAATTCGTCGACCTTCAGCCATTGCCGAGCAAAACCATCGACCAGCGCCTCTGCTCTGTCGTCCTGCAACATTCTGCGAACGTGTCGCAGCAGTGCGTCATCAGATCGCAGACTCCCGGAACCCGCCGCAGCTCGGAGATCCTCATCAGGAATAGAACTCCACAGGAAAAGCCCCAGACGCAATGCGACTTCGTGACTGTTCAGCCGACGTGGCTGCGAAACATCGACAGACTGCTGTGGGCTTGCGAGCGGTTCATTCATCAACAGAAAACCCGGACTGCACAGCATGGCGACGATGCCGGATTTCACAGCGCCTGGAAACGTTTCGCCATGCTGCAACTCACTGGTAACGACTCCAACAATCCGATCGACTTCCGTTGCCGTCACGGGACGCCGAAATGCGCGCGGCAGCAACCGACCAAATATTTCACGGACGTACTCTTCGCCATATTCGGATTCAATTAAGCCGTTGTGAAAGATCATTTGTGTACTCTTCGGAGGCCACTGTTCGTAAAGCGGTCCTTCCAGCTCAATCCAATCGAAAAGGATTCGTGGCAAATGGTCAGTGGTGCGAGTTTCGGGAGTCTCACGCCCCTGATTGGGAAATCCCTGAGCTCCCGTTTGAGCACGCAGGCGTCCCGCCAGTCCTGAATTTCCGCCTTTGATGGCTTCGTCAGCCGCCCTGCGCAGGTCGCTGAAGTGGTAGTTAACCCTGCTGAAATCAGTAGCGTCCTCAAAGCGAATGCCAATCTCCTGGCTACCGGGAACATTAAACGGCCGTTCAATTTCGATGATCGCAGGATCGTCCAGCGTGCCGGGCACTTTTCCGAAGTAGATGTCTCCATCCCCACCACGGGTGACGCGAATATAGAGAGCATCGCGATTTTTCGCATCGGCACCCAGTCGCAATCGCAGCCTGTAACGACCGCGGACCGGAATCAGCGAATCGTTCCACGGATGACGCAGATATTCGTCCGTCCGCATGCCCTGCGACATCGTGATGATGCCGTTGTCCGTGACGATTGTCGTTCGCGAATGTTTGATGTACTCGATGCCACCCGTGATCTCTTCGAACTGCATGCGGTTACGCCGCGTTGGAACCGGGGGCGGTCCCGTCACTACGGCTTTGTTGGCGACGACCGACGCGACCTCAAAGTACTTCTGCATTAACGACGGGTCCAGCAGCAGCGCCTTGCTGACCTTGTCAAAACCACCCAGCGTTCCATCCGGCGGCAACAGATCTCGCGGGCCTTCGCCCGGCAGAAAGTCGATGGAAAGAAGATCTCGCACGATATTGGCATATTCCGTTCGACTAAGTCGCCGCATCAGCACGCGACCGCCCGTTCCTTTTGACAACGTGGCCGTGTGTCGAAGTTCGTCGGCGATCCAGTCTGTAACTTCAGCGGACAATTCTGGTGCGGGCTGTTCCTCACCTTCCGGCGGCATTTCGCCCAGGTTCAGGTTGTCCATGACTTCAATCCACTTTGCTGCCGTTTGCGAATCGCTGAAGTCCGGGCGCAGCGTATCAAGACGAAGGTCCGCCTCCTGAGTGTCCGGACCGTGACAACTGATGCAGTGGGATTTGACCAATGCCGTAACCGCGGACTTGAAGGTGGCAACATCAAGCGGTTCTGCGGCGCGTACCTTCGTGTGAACGACGGCGACTGCGAGAACGACCATAAATACAGCACACTTCATCAAATCATCTACTTCCAGTTGACGGTGTAAGGAATGACTCCGGTCTTTGGCATCAGTGCCTGCAACTCATCGATTTTTTCTTCCGTGATTCCTGTGTCGTTACGAGGCAGCCAAAGCTCCTTCAGCCACGTCGCCTGCGCCATTTTCATCAGCCCCTCGTTGGTCAGCGCGGCTGGAGGCTTGTGACCTCGATGTGCCAGCCGCAGTTTCTGAAGTGTTCTGGCCTGCGAAAGAAAGTCAAAAGCGACGTCGGTGAGCCCGGCGGTCACCAGTGAAAGATCGCGGAGTTGGGGAAGTCTTGTCAGCGGTCCCAGCCGGGAACCGGTCACCTGATCTGACAGCACGGTTAACTTTTCCAGTCGGTTCACGTTGCCCAATGCCTGCAGGCCTCGATCCGTCATTGAATTGGATTGCAGTTGCAGCTCAGTGATAGAGAAGGCTCTGGAAAGTTCTTGAACGCCGTGATCCGTCAGGTAGTCGCTTCCAATGCGGACAGACCGAATGCGAGGAATCTGCCTAATCGCTGCAGCGGCTTTGTCGCCGGCGTTCGTGTCTGACAAGTTCAACTCCTGCAGCCGCTGCAGGTCCGCCAGCGGAAGGAAGTCTTCGTCCGCAAACCCGTCACAGCGATCAAGACTAAGGCGACGAAGCTGTGACAGCTGACCGATGACTTTCACTGTATCAGCCGTCAATAGATTCTGTCCGTCCAGCGTCAACGACGTCAGCTTCGGAAATGCCGACAGAACCGCGACGTGTTCGTCGATAAGCGTGGCATCGCCGTTGTACATCCGAGTGCTGCTAAGTGACTTCAACGGACAATCGACAAAGTCACGCAGAAAAACGCCGGTGGCCTGATTCTCCCAAACCGACAACGTCTCCAACTGCCGGTTGTTTTTCAATTGAGAAATGCCGACGTCCGTGAGACCTCCGTTCGTCCCAAAACATTGAAACTCAATCAGTGATTCAAAGTCCGCCAGTGACGCAAGATGCGCGTCGTTCAATGGTGCGACTCGAGGAAACTTCAGCACCTGCAGCGACTGCAGGCGAGTCAAAACGGAAAGATCGACCGCGTCCGGGTCGATCGCACCGGAGAAATCGAGCGACCGCAGTCCGGACAGACTCGCGATCGCATCAAGTCCCGCCTGCGAAAGGACGACGCCTCGCTTTCGCCAGGAAATCTGCAGTCGCTGCAAATCGCGAAGACGATCAAGACGGCTCAAAGCAGACTCGTCAAACGCCTCCCCGGTAAAGCGGACTTCAAGATCAAGACCACGTGACGAATATAACTTTCCGCCGGCAGCTTTAATGTGTCTGATGGCCGCCTGCTGAGCTTCATATTCATTCCGAGCGGCTGTGGGAGCGTTCGAGCCAGCGTCGCGTGCCAGTCGAAAACCCACGTAGCAAGCGGCGTCCTGGCGATCCCAGTATGTTCGATTCGCGGAACGGGCAATCAGATCGCCATTGAACCAGCTGCCGCCACGAATGGTGTGGAAATCGTTGGCTGGTGTCTGCGGACGATCTGAATTGACAGGATCAACGGCCACCTTGTCAGGCTGGTCGTATCGCGGACGCCGATAATCTTTGTAGATGGTGTCCAGCCAAAGATCTTCGCACCATTCCCAGACGTTGCCATGCATGTCCCTGAGGCCCCACGGATTCGCTTCATAACTGCCGACCGGAGCCGTAAAGACATGACCGTCTTCCGGATCGCTGTCCCAGTTAAGCAGCCATTGTCGTTCCGCAGCATGTTTGCGATGGCGTTCCAGTTCCACATTGCCAAGATTTCCAAATCGGTGAACGACGCCCCTGGCTTTGTCACCAAACGAAAACCATGTCGCCGTTCCTGCTCGACATGCGAACTCCCATTCCGCCTCTGTTGGCAGCCGATACTGGACAGCGTCTTTATTGCTTAGCCATTTGCAGAAGGCTTTGGCGTCGGTCCAGCTGATGCCGACGACCGGATGGCTGTCAGCCTGTCTGAACCCTGGGTTCTTCCAGCTGAACTTTGCATTTCGAAGAAAATCATGCGACTGATAAAGTGGTTTGTCTGCCGGAGTGGGCTCCCAACCCACCATCTGCGTATCGCCTCGTTCCGCCGACGTTTCATAACCGGTGTCTTCCACGAAGCTTCGAAACTGCCCGACCGTCACTTCGGTTTCCGCCAGATAGAACGGCTTTGTAATCCACGTCACATGAGCCGGGTCTTCGGCGTTGCCATAGAACTGCCCCGCTGTGGACAACGGAAAGCTCCGCTTCAGAACGTTCTCACCTCCAGACGTCCCCTGAATGAACGAGCCACCTTCGAGCAGTCGGAACTTGGTCCCGACAGAGTCCGTCGCCTGCTCCTGAGCCACGGCCGACGGAGCGACCGCGACGAATACAGATGCAATCCAGACGGAACAGATCAGTCGTGTCATGTGAATTGCATTCGTGCCCAGGAGGCTGTCCGGATACCTGAAACTATGAGCTGCAAGGCGCTAGCGCCGTGCCGCTCACAAGAACAGGCGTATCCGGACAAGCTGCCAGGCGGAAATTCGGAAACAACGGCTTCCTGTCGTTCAAAGAACACTTGTCCGTTTCCAACGTATCTTCGCCGCAACCAACGGAAGCCAGCCTGCAGCTTCCGAGCGTCAGCTCGAACAAACCGTCGCACACGGTCGCGGACGGATCATGCAATGATGTCATGCACCACCCGTGTTTCAAACTGGTGAGTCAAGCGTTCGCCCAAACCGTTGCGGTTGAAGACAAGTTCTTCGTGATGCAGTCCCAGCAGATGCAGAATCGTGGCGTGCCAGTCCTGTATGCTCACTCGGTTTTCCACAGACGCATAACCTACCTCGTCCGTGTTTCCGTAAACCGTTCCCGCCTTCGCACCACCACCAGCCATCCAGGAAGTAAAACCATACGGCCCGTGGTCACGCCCCGCCTTCTTTTGATCTCCCTGAGACATTGGCAGGCGGCCAAACTCACCACCCCAGACGACCAGTGTGGAATCCAGCAGGCCTCGATCCCGCAGATCTTTGATCAGGGCCGCCACGGGCTGGTCCGTGATGTCGCAGATGCTTTTCAGTGAAGAACGAATGTTGCTGTGATTGTCCCACGCCTGGCCTCGCGGAAACAACTGCACAAAGCGCACGCCGCGTTCAATTAAACGCCGGGCCAGCAGACAACGCTGCCCGAATTCGTCTGTCGTCTTGTTGCCGATCCCATACATTTTCTGAGTCGCTTCGGTCTCGTCCGCCGTTGACAGTGCCTGAGTGGCTTCCAGCTGCATCCGCGCGGCCATTTCGTAATTGCTGAGTCGTGCGTCGAGAACCGCCTGGTCTGGTCGCGACTTCTTATGAATGCGATCCAGCCGACTGATCAGGTCTCGTTTGGCCGCCGTAACCGCGGGCAGTTCGTCATAATCGGGTTTCAGATTCAGCACCGGCGAATCACCTGCGCGCATGCGTGTCCCCTGATGGACGGGCGGCAGGTAGCCGGACATCCAGTTGCTGACCCCGTTTGTGGGCAGTCGTCCAGCGGGATCGGCGAGCACAACGTAGGCTGGCAGGTTTTTATTTTCGGAACCGAGTCCGTACGAAATCCACGACCCAAACGTGGGATGTCCCGGAAACGTCTGCCCGGATACCAGCTTAAAAATGGCCGGTTCGTGGTTGGAATGCACATTGAACATCGACCGGACAATGCACAGCTCATCGACTTCGCGGGCGATGTGCGGCATCACTTCCGAAACCCACGCCCCCGACGATCCGTGCTGTCTGAACTTCCACGGACTCTGCATTAACTGACCACGGCGATCAGTTTCGAAAACGGCGTTTTCTGTCAGTTCGCGAGGTGGCTCCTTGCCGTCATATTTCTTCAGCGCCGGCTTGGGATCGAACAGATCGACCTGCGACGGCCCTCCCTGCATGCACAGATGAATCACGGCTTTCGCTTTCGGCACGAAATGTGTTTTCGGTGCGGCGAGGCCGGATTCCAGAGACTGCCCGTAGACATCGTTGCTCAGCAGCGATGCCAGGGCCGCGCCGAACAGACCGTCGGTGGTATTTCGAAAGAAACTACGACGCGTGGTGTGTTGATTAATCGACATAAAGCAAACTCGCGGAATTCAGCAGCCCATGACAGAAACCGGCAAGGGCATTAAGTTTAACATCGACGCCAGCGGAAGACTTTGTTTCCGAATCTGATTCGCCGGCGGCCTCGGCAGCCAATTCCTGTTCGATACTGCGTATTGCGTAAAGTGAGGCCTCTTGTTCTTCATCCGATGGCTGACGATTTAATGCGATTTCGAAGGCACGAGTCACCAGCTGAGTTTCATCGTCGCCCGCTTCGCTTTGCACTCGCGACGCAAATGCATGGGCCAGGTCAAAAACCATGCGGTTGTTCAACAGGTACAATGACTGAGTCACAACAGTGGACGCCGTTCGTTGGGTGCAGTTTGGTGTCATCTGAGGCAGATCAAAGGCCTCGAAAACCGTTGGCATTTCCTTGCGCCGCTGACGGACATAAACACTGCGACGCCATTTGCCGTCGACCGGCTTTGAAGTAACCAATCCGTCCTTGCGAACATCCACCGCATCCGGTTTGCCGTATGGTGTTTCGTTCAAACGAGCAGCGACCAGCAACATCGTATCCCGAACTTCTTCCGCACTCAGGCGACGCATGGGCATGCGCGACAACAGACGGTTATCCGGATCCTGGTGCCGATGGACATCCGTGACAGTTGAGCGTTGCATCCAGACAGCAGACGTCATGATTTGACGGTGCAAACGCTTGATGCTCCAGCCATGTTGGACGAAGTCCGCGGCCAGCCAGTCCAGCAGCTTCGGATGTGACGGAAGTGTCCCCAATTTTCCGAAGTTGTCAGCGCTTTCGACAAGGCCTCGACCAAAGTGCCGCTGCCAGATGCGATTTACGATAACTCGCGCGGTCAGCGGATGATCATCCGTGGTCAGCCAGCGAGCGAAGGCCAGGCGGCGCCCGGTTTTGGGCGTGGAATGTTTCAAGACGACCGGCTGAAACGGAGTGCGCCCATCCGTCAGCATCGATGGCACGCCCGGTCCCACCAGTGTGCCCGGCTGAGTCTCGTCGCCGCGACGATACAGGAACGTCGGTGACGGTCGACCACGGTCCCAGAGTGCTCGAATCTTCGGTGACTGCTGCAGCTTCGCAGTCAGTTGTGTCTGTTCAGCCTTCAGCTTCTTGTTCTCGTCGCCCGACAGCCCCTTCTGTTTCAGCTCAGCGGTAATCTCATCCAGCCGTTGCTGCGTCTGCTGTTGGTGCTCTTTAATCTCAGCACGCTGATCCGGTCGAAAAACTTCCAGCAACCGCTGCTTTGAATTCTTCCACTGATTGTTGAACGCATGCGGCGTCATCCAGTCGTATTCGTCGTACGCCCCTTTGAAGACCGCCACCATCCGATAATAGTCGCGCTGAGGAATGGGGTCGTACTTGTGACTGTGACACCGAGCACAATTCATCGTGAGTCCCATCACGCTGCGCGACACCACATCGATCGCGTCACTGATGACTTCCATGCGATCAGGAAACCGATTCACCGGATCGGCCGCTGTGCCGTCCGGAACCATACGCAGAAAACCTGTCGCAGTCAGCTTGCTGATGACATCGTCCGTGACCGCAGACTCGTCGGCCCAATCAACCAGTTCGTCGCCCGCCAGTTGTTCCACAAGAAAATCGCTGTACGGCTTGTCTTCGTTAAAGGCTTGGATGACCCAGTCACGATATCTCCACGCGAATGGCCGTACAGAATCGGCATTGCGTTTGCCTTCGGAATCGGAATAGCCGGCCAGATCCAGCCAGAACCGGCCCCACTTCTCGCCGTAGCGAGGCGATTTCAGCAATCGATCGATCAAACGTGGCCAGGCATCGGCGCTGTCATCGTCGATGAAATCACTGAGTACGGAATCACTCGGCGGCAGCCCCGTCACAGCAAACGCAGCTCGTCGCGCCAATGTTGTGCGATCGGCTTCGGCTGAGAACGCCAGTCCGGCACCGTTCAGCTTCGCCAGTACGAACGCATCGATTTCTGTTTTAGTCGATTCCGGGTTAACCGTCGGCGGTGTCGTCTTCTGCGGCGGGACGAACGACCAGAACTGTCGTTCGTCGTCCGTCACCAAAGGATCCGGTTCGGCGGTGGCGACATCTTCCTTCATCGGATGCGGTTTCGCGCCGGCTGCGATCCACTGCTTCAGTTGGTCCAGCTCAGTCGGCGTCATCGGCTCGATGCCCGATTCGCCGATATCTGCCTGCGGCGGGCAGAGCTTTTCAACAACTCGCGTCACCATGAGACTTTCGCCCGGCGCACCGGAGACAAACACCGAACCGTTTTCGCCACCCTTCAACATCAATGCATGCTGTCGCAGATCAACCCCGCCAAACTGATACTCCGGACCGTGGCACATCACACACCGCCGCAGCATCAGCGGAACAACGTCGGCGTAGCTGACTTCCGACGACTGGCCGGGCGGCTGCCCGATCCCGCTGGCGCCGGATTCAATCCACTGCCGGATCACGTTGATTTGTTCGGCACTCAGCGACGGTTCATCTTCGGGCGGCATCGAGCCGTCACTAATCATTTCAAAGAGTAAACTCTCGGCCGTGTCACCAGCCTCGATCACGTCACCGGATTCGCCACCGCGTTTGACGGCAGCAAAATCAATCAGATTCAAATCGGCTTTCCGCGTCTTCTGCCCGTGACACTTGCCACAGTGTGCAACAAAAATTGGCTGCACATCACGTTCAAATGTCAGATCCGAAGCACTGGTACTGACACCGCTGAAGCAAAACATGGCGACCACGCCAACGGACAGAGACGCGCCGTGGGCAAGCTGCAATGAGCAATAGATCCGTGTTGTGAGGACGCGGCACAACATCTGAATTGGGCCTTCAGTCGGTGGATTTGAGCGAACTGGGGGCGGCAGGCGGGGTCCGTCAGTGTACACGTTGACGATACGAAACACATGTGAATAGCGTTGTTGCGGCGCGGGACGGGCGTGGGAGCTGCACGCGGATATGGTCTCGCGATAAGCTCTGACTGTGCGGGGAACGAGAATTCCGGCGACGCGCACGAAAAAAGCCGAGCGTGGTATACACCAGACCCGGCTTGATTTAACCCCATACCGTCGACGGTTTTAGTCGTCGGACACGTATGGCAGCAGACCAATGAAGCGAGCTCGCAGGATCGCTGTGCGGACGGCTCGTTGATACAGAGCCGACGTGCCGGTGCGGCGGCGTGGCAAAATGCGGCCTTCACGGTCGATGAGTGTTTTCAGAGTTCTCAGGTCTTTGTAGTCAACATAAACCGGTCGAGGCACCACGCCTCCAGCGGTAAATGGACAGGTCATCGTCTTCTTTTTGAGACGTGCGCGACGTTTTCTGAGCTTCTTAAGATCTGATTTCGAGATTGTGGCCATAAAACCGAGTTCGCCTTTTCTAATTCAAGCGAATGTGTGGAACGGGCTAAGTCCCCGTAAAGTCTGCCATGTCAAGTAGTTAGGCAAACCGCCCGATCGGACCAGTCATAAAACAGCGACTGGCGGGGAATACGGAAGTCCGGCATTGTAATCGGACGAAACGGTTGAGCAACACAAACCTGAGTCGTAGTTTTATAGGATGCCAAATTCTTCGCAGATCGTCCCGTACGCTCGTGTCGTGAGCGGCAGGAAGAAACGATCCAATGTGCCCGGCACGACGTCACATGACGTGCTGGGCGCAGGTGTCTTGATGCAAATCGACAGAACGAATTCGCATCCACGTCTCCGGCAATGGCGGTGGGGCAAACGCATTCAAATCAGGGGACTGACGTCCCCCGCTTGCCGGGATACCGGCGAACCGAAGCCGGCATGAATGCTATGGCCTTGAATTCGCGTGACGGGTAGTCTTCGCGTTGCACTACGACAACTGCAACGACGTGAACCTTTCCGTCGTCCATCAGGAAAAGCACGGATGTTTTTGTTTCAGGACGATCCCGCTGCACAGCAGCAAGCCGAATCCGTTGCCGCCAAAGCCAGCCAGGAGGTCAACGATGCACTTCAGGGGTTGCGGGACGGCGACTTCCAAAAGGTGTGGCCGCTTTTGCAGGGTTACGTCGTACCGGCCATTGAGGTGTTGCTGCTGCTGATCGTTGCCTACATGGCGGCAAAGTTTATCTCACGAATTGTCAGCGCTCCTGTGCAGAAACGTGTCGACGAAACTCTCGGCAGGTTCATCGGAAAGGCTGTGTACTACGCGATCATGCTCAGTGTGCTGATTGCAGTCCTTGGCAAATTCGGTTTTCAGGTCACTAGTTTCGCCGCGATTCTGGCATCCGCTGGCTTTGCCATTGGCATGGCGTTCCAGGGCACGTTGAGCAATTTTTCCGCGGGAATCATGCTGCTGGTCTTCCGCCCGTTCAAAGTGGGCGACTTCATTAGCGCCGCTGGAATCAGCGCCACGGTCAATGAGATTGATCTGTTTACCACGACCCTGGACACGACCGACAACCGACGCATTATCGTCCCCAATACGGCGATTGCTGCGGGGACGATTGAGAACGTCTCGCACCATACAGAACGGCGCGTTGAAGTTAAGGTCGGCTGCGCCTACTCCGCCGACCTGCGAAGAACGCGAGAAGTCTTGTCAGCTGCGGCAGAAGCACTGACGGACAAAACAATTCTCGGCGATGGACGCGGCTGTCAGGTGATTCTTGGCGACCTGGGTGATTCCGCAGTTGGTTGGACGGTACGTCTGTGGACAACGGCCGACCAGTTCTGGGGCGTCAAAGAAGAACTGACTGAGTCCATCAAGAATCATCTGGACGAAGCGGGGATCGGCATTCCGTATCCACAAATCGACGTACACGTCGACAACGCCGCTTAGAAGGCTGTCCGGATACGTGAAACAGTGAGCCGCAAGGCGCTAGCCGCGGGTGAAAACACTGCCAATAACCGGCGGCTAGCGCCGTGCCGCTCACTGCAGCTTCGTTGTGGCGACCTGTTCTTCAGGAACCAACGATCGTCGCTACGACGTAGCATCCGGGCTGGGTCGACTTGTGCCATTCAGTTGCCCTGGGCTGCTGTTCTTTTGCAACCACAGCATCAGCAGGCAGCCGGAAACGAACAGACCAATGCTCATCAACTGAGAAAACGTAAGGCTTGTCCCCATTCGACCAGGTTCGTCGTCACGAATGACTTCCAGGGCAAACCGGTTGATCGGATAGAGAATCCAGCCAAGTGCCAACACGGCTCCTTCGAATGGCCGACGTTTGAAGAACCACATCAGAAAGCCGGCCAGCAGAAACGCCAGAATCGAACTGTAGACCTGGGTCGGATGCAGCGCGATCGTGGCCGTCTTATCCGGTGTCAGAAATTCTGCCCCACGCTGTGAGAGGACAGCGTATGTCATACTGTCCTGCGGAAATTGCACGGCCCACGGCAGAGTGCATGCTCCGCCGAAACAGCAGCCGTACAGAAAACAGCCGATTCGGCCGAAGCCCAGCCCAAAAAACAAGGACGGCATGATGACGTCGCCCAGCTGTAGTGGCCGGATTTGGTTGCGACGGCAGAATATCAACAGGCCAACAACGCCTCCGATGATTCCGCCGTAGAAGACGATTCCGCCGTCCCACAGTGCCACGGTGGCCTGCAGAATCTCCGCACCGCTCTTGTCCGCGTACACTCGGCCACCGTTCTGCAGCAGATAAATGATTCGCGCACCGATAACGCCGGGGATCATCAACCACATCATCAGATCCCAGATCACATCAGGATTCAGCCCTACAGATTTGGCACGTCGGCTGGCCAGAAACGTAGCTGTCATGAAACCGATGCACAGCATCAGACCATAGCCGAACAGCGGGATGCCATTTTGTACGATCGGCAGCCCCGTAACGGGGATCAGGGCAATGGCCGTCGGAATCGCTGCCCAGAAGAACAGGGAAGAAAAAACCTGCTTCGAATCACGCGTGACCCTCCACAACACGCCCAGACTCACAACAGCGATCATCAGCCATGCAGCGATCATCCAGCCGTAACCAACCAGCAGTTCGTTGCCGACGGACTCAAGGTGCCAGAGTTGGTCAAAGACAATTCGAAGAAGAACTTTTCGCATGATTTGTTGTCGTCGGATGACAGGTCGAA
>JAPYTO010000131.1 GCA_029941865.1 Fuerstiella sp.
CATCGGCGCGGTCAACGAATGCACCAACCGAAATTACGGTGATCATCGATTCGGCGGATCCATCCAAAGGAAAACAGGTGGTCGTGATTCCCAGACCAAGCCCATGGCTGCTGGAACTGTTAACCGGTGAGACCCCCGCCCGCGGAGTCGGTCTGGTCACCACTCGCGGCCAGAGCCTGTCAGCGACAAGTTCACGCCGGGTGACTCAAAAACTGAGCAGTAGCCGAATGTTGCCAGCAGTGAGATAAAAGATTTCAAAGGGCGCGACATCCACCAACACCAGACGTGTTGACGCTCACAATGTTGATGTCGGGCCGGTTCCTACCGGGCAGATCGCGTTCCACGGCCGGCAGGAAGGGCCCTACTGAACAAGTCACCTGATCGAAACCAGAACTCTTGCAACTCTCTCGATTCGCTGGCCAACGTTTGTCAACTCAACATCGTCAACAATTTGGTGTCGAGAGACACGGTGCGGTCGTCACGGCGAAAATAGTCTGTCGGTTTGGAGAATTGGGCACAGAGGCACAAACCGCGTGGAGTGAAGCGTGATGTCGGTCAGCACTCTTCCAGACACACACACCACGACCGAACAGAGATCCCAGCCAGCCTCAGCGGACGACAGTGATGTTGATATCCCCGCTGTCAACGACGCCCCGTTCAGCGCGCCGCGTGTGCTGGGACTGATCGTTATTTCGCTGCTGCCGTTCTGGGCCGTGCCGATCGCGCATCTTGCATCGAACCCGGAGACCGCGACGGGGTTCTTTCACTACGAGCTTCCGTATTACGTCGCAAATGGTCGAGCCGCGTTCGAAAGAGGGAATGGCATCTTCTATCCGAACCCGTACGACCCCGCCCTGGAGTCGCCGGCGATCTACGCTCACTGGCTGCCATGGCTGCTGGGTCTGGCGACGGCCGGTTGCGGATTCGACCCAGGCGACATCATTCTGTCGCTGACGTTTTTTGCATCGGTGGCGTTCGCGTGGGCGACATGGTCGCTTGTACAGCACCGAACATACACTGAGACCCAATTCGCGGTAGGGACTTCCCGCCCCAGTGCTGCGCGGGGAAGCCCCCACTACTGTCACCTGGCATTCCTGCTGGCCATGTGGGGAGGCGGTCTGCTGTGCTTCGCTGGCACAGTCGCCGCGGGCCTGCAGTCAACACCGTGGCTGGAATCGGTGCTGCAGTTCGATCCCGGTTTAGGCATGTGGTTTCTCAATTGGGGTCGGAACGCGTTGTTTCCGACAGAAGCCGTGTACCACACACTTGTGGCTTGCTGCTGGCTGGCAGAAATCAAAGCACAGCGCCGTATCGCCAACGGTTGCCTGTTCCTGCTGGCGACAACTCACCCGTGGTCCGGCCTGGAACTTCTACTGACGATCAATCTGTGGCGAGGCATCCAGTTCTTCAGTTTTCGCAGTCGAACCGCGCGAAACCAACTGTCCATTTCAGCCGCGTTGCTGCTGGCATTCCTGCTTTACTACAAAGTCTGGTTGTCCACGTTTCCTCAGCACGCCGAACTGCAGCAGGTCTGGGAGCTCGACTGGAGCCTTTCCTGGACATCCGCGATTCTCGCTTACGTGCCCGTATTCATTCCCTGCGCAGTTCTGATCATTCGCAAACTGTCAACTTCGTCACATAATCACCAGTCGAACAGCAGTTCTGCCGCCGGCCTTCAGGAATCAAAGCAGAAGCCGACAACCTGCACGGCAGGTGCATTCAGTCGCACAGAACAACTGCTTCTTTGCGCATTGGTTGTCGCGACGGGACTGGCGTTTCATGACCGCATCATCAAGCCGGTGCAACCGCTGCATTTCACGCGAGGCTACGTGTGGATGCCCATGTTTCTAATCGGTCTGCCCGTGATCATGGAATGGTGGAATCACGACCGTCACCGGCTCCAAACGTACGCTATATTGTTGTTGGTGATTGCTGTTTTGGCCGACAATTTCGTCTTCTCCGTGGTCCACTCAAACCGGCAGCTGACTCAGGTTGACGGCTTTCACCTGGACACCGAAGAACGAACACTGCTGGCAGCTCTGCACGGGCAACGCGGTGCCGTTCTGTTGGAGTCATTGGAACTCAATTACCTGCTGCCCAGCTATGCCGCTGCACGTCCGTGGCTGGGCCACCATTTCAACACACCCGGATTTCCCACCCGGAAATCTGCTTTTGATCGTTGTTTCCAGGCTGACGGCCTTCATCCCCAGAATATTCCTGACGACGTCCGCGTTCTTGTCCTCCGCAGAACGCAGGACGCGACGGAACTTCCGGCCTCTCCTGTGTGGCAGCACACGGCTCGAAAAACCGGATGGAACATTTGGGAACGCAGGGTCACACAATCTGTGCCCGGCGTCCGCGTAAAACAATAAGTCAACCAGCTGAAGGTAGCACATGCCCGCATTGAATTCCTGTGAAAGAATCCGGTGCTGGATTTCTCAGACACTTGCTGACCAAAACCGACGTCGCAGATTTCACGCACGAACTCAATCGGCAATTGAACGACTTGAAGACAGATGCCTGTTGGCCGCCAGCACGTTCACGCCGGAAGAACAGCTGATGCTGGAACTGGTCAATCGTGCTCGAGCCGATCCGGCCGCCGAAGCCACACGACAGGGCATCGACCTGAATCAGGGGCTGGCCCCGGGAACGATCTCAACCGCCGCCAAGCAACCGCTGGCGCCGAACAATCTGCTTGACACAGCGGCCGACGGACACACGGCGGACATGTTCGCCCGGGGCTTTTTTGCCCATACCAGCCCGGCACCGGGAAGCACCACCGCTTCTCAGCGAGTGACCAACGCAGGTTACCCATGGACCCGCACCGCCGAAAACCTGGCAATCCAAACTTACTTTGCCCTCGATCGCGCACTGGTCACCACTCAGATGCACAACGGCTTGTACAGCAGTTCGGGGCATCGCGTAAACTTCATGACAACCAGTACTTCGAAGTCGGCCTGGGAGTGAACTTCAGCGGTTTCACGGACACCAACAATATCCTGGGTGGTGGCGTGAATGCCGTTCACAACGCCGGCGTGACGACACAGAACTTCGGCACGCAGGCCAGCCAGCCGTTTGTCACGGGCGTGGTCTTCACCGATGCCAGCGATTCATCCAGCAGCGATGACAGCTTCTACACCGTCGGCGAACAGTCGGGTGCCGGCGGCACAATCACAGTGACCAACACCACCACCGGGCAGACGTTTTCAGAGACCATCGGCACGGCTGGCGGATACTCCATGCAGATTCCCGCCGGTACGTACGACGTCACCGCCAGCGGTGGCGGACTGCCCTCTGCATATATCGTGACGGGCGTTGTCGTTGCTGCCGAAAATGTAAAGGTAGACTTCGAAACAACCACAGCTACGATCGCTCCGATCACGCAACACGATTTCGGCGATGCGCCCGATCCTGGATATCCCACCCTCAGCGCGAACGATGGTGCTCGACACGTGATTGGTGCCGGACCATTTCTTGGTGCCGGCATCGATGCCGATACGGATGGTCAGCCAAATTCTGCGGCATCGGGCGATGCGGACGATGGCGTCACAATGACATCCGGTTTTGTTCAGGCAGCCAACGCCACCTTCGATGTGACCGCGTCCGGAAGTGGATTTCTGAATGTTTGGCTGGACAGCAATATCAACGGCAGCTTTGACGATGTCGACGAATTGGTGCTGACCAATCAGGCATTGTCCGCCGGCAACAACAGCCTTGGTTTCACTGTTCCTGCAGCGGCAACACCAGGCACAACCTATCTACGATTCCGTTTTACATCGCAGACGGTCGCCAGCCCGTCGCCACGAGGTGTCCTGCCGGATGGTGAAGTTGAAGACTATGCCATTCAGACTCAACTTCCGGCACCGACGATTACGACCGCCCACAACACTGCGACCGCGGACGGACAGTTCCCGTTGACATGGACTGCCGTGACCGGAGCGGAAGGCTACGAAGTGTCGTATACCAACACGGCAACGGGGCAGGTCTCGTTCGTGCAGGAAACCGTAGCGACGAATTCCTTCACGCCGTCGTCGCCGCTGCCGATTGCCCGGTACAACATCTGGGTGCGGGTGAAACAGAACAACGGAGCCACGTCCCCATGGAGTACTCCGATTACGGTTCACGTGAACACGCCGGTAACGCAAGACAGCCTGACATTTCATCAGACGACATTGCGGCCGACGATTTCATGGACAGCCACCGACGGTGCTGTTCGTTACGAAGTCTGGGCCAACAACATCACGGCCAGCCTGATCAGAGCAATCACTGATGACAACGTGACGTCGACTTCGTTCACACCGGCGGCCAACCTTGACTTCGGCGTGTACCGGGTCTGGGTGCGAGCTTACGATGCCGGAAATGTCAGCGCACAATGGTCGGACAGCCAGGACTTCTATATCGGCCCGCAATTGATGGCCCCGCTGAGTCCGCAGTTTGAAACGAATCCTCAGTTTTCATGGTCAACAGCCACTGGCGCCAACACCTATCAGCTGTACGTGCAAAAAGGCAGCACGGCGGTCATCAACCAGACCGGCATCGCTACGACGAATTTCACACCATCATCCGCCCTGGCGGTCGGTGATTACCGATGGTGGATTCGACCATTCACCGCTGCCGGCAGAGGTGGTGCCTGGAGTCAGCTGGGTGAATTCAACGTCGGCGGCTGGCCTGGCGTCCTGACACCAACCGGCACGACCACGTCCGGCCCCCCAACCATCCCATGGGCTGCGGTCACCGGTGCCGGATCGTACGAAGTCTACCTGTTTAACGATGATGGTCTCGGCCTGATTCAACGAACCAGCGGGATCACGTCGACCAGTTATGATCCCCCGACGCTGGTGGACGGCAACTATCGCGTCTGGGTGAAGTCTTATAAGACGAACGGCGACGCCGGCAGCTGGAGTCGTTCGCAGAGTTTTGTGGTGGACGCGGCGACGGTAAGTCTTCCAGTCAGCGTTATCAGTCCGGCGACGCCGACCTTCCACACGACACCGACCTTTCAATGGACGCCTGTGGCCACGGCCGTCCTGTATGACATTTATCTGCACAACGGCAGCACATCCATTTCGCAGAACGATATCGCTGCAACCTCGTGGTCACCGACGACTCCTTTAGCTGCAGTACCGTGGCAGTGGTGGGTGCGAGCAAAAGACGGCACCGGCGCGGCCGGTGAATGGAGCACCGTTGCAACAACAGATCCGAGCGGTCGACCTGTATTGCTCGGACCGACTGGTTCGAGCACCGACTCAACGCCCACAATCACCTGGACAGCCGTCGCGGGCGCTTCGGGATACGTGTTGCAGGTCGACAATCTCACGACCGCGACATCGCAGATTATTCGGGAAAACAATCTAACCACCAACAGCTTCAACGTCGTGACGGCACTGTCGTCGGGCAACTACCGTTTCTGGGTCAGAGCGATCAACGCCACCAACAACGGGCCGGGACCATGGAGTATTCCAATTGACTTCAGCGTCGCCGATGCGGAGCCCAGGACATCAGAAGTCGACGTCCTGTTGACGAGTTTCAAACGGCAGGTATTCGGCCGTCTGAATGCTCCACGTCAGGAATCAAAGGGTGACGCAGAAACGCCTGGGGGACACGGGCCGTATCTGCGACCAGCAAACGTGCCAGTGGCGGAACAACGTCAAAAATCACTGGCAAAGCCAGTGGCACCCGGAAACAACAATCTGGACAAGGACAGCTTCGTCAAGGCAGCCGATCAGCAGATCAGTCGCATGGTCGAGTCCGGACGATGGATCGACGAAGACTGATCGGGCCGGGTGGCACGCGTCGTATCTGCAGTAAGCTGTCCGGATAGCCGCAAGCCGCAAGGCGCTAGCCGCAAGGCGCTAGCCGCGGGTGAAAACACTGCCAATAACCGGCGGCTTGCGCCGTGCCGCTCACAAGAACAGACGTATCCGGACAGGCTGCTAACCGAACAACTTGTGCGATTCCGTATAGCCCATTCGCGGAGCACGGATCAGACCGCCCTTCAGCTTTTCACCGTTCGGGTTCAGATAAACTCGCCCCGTTCTGGTCGAACTGTCGGGGCGAGTGTCCAGAACGTGAATGTTGAAGAGGTAGGCCACATCGCTGTTGGCTTTGAACCAGTGAACATTGTCCTTGTAATCCGACACGGTTGAGTATTCACCGACGGAAAACTTCCGATCAATCGTGGGCCGAATGATAATGTGGTCTTTGGCGTCCTCGACGCGATCGTAGTGCCGACCGTGCAACTCTCCACCGAGCACCAGAAAGGCGGTGGCCATGTTGTTGTGGCCATGCGGAACGACGGAACGGCCCTTCTTCACACCAAAGATCTGCTTTCCGAACACCAGCTTTTTCGGGATGCCTTCGATCTCCGGAAACTTGAATCCCATACTCTTCGCGCCGTTGTCAGGGATCTTCACGCCTTTCGTCAGCTTTTCAAAATCCACCAGTCGCAACAGCTCCGGCAGATCCACGACCGCAAACAGTTCCTCGACCTTATGCTGCCAGTCAATCTGCCCGAGCGTCTGGTCCTTGACGTCCCTTCCCAGAGCGTCAAGGTCGGCAACCCATTTGTTGATCACCGGCCGCACGCTGTCGCTGAATGCATTCGCAGCATGCAATGTTTCCAGCAGAGAAAACGTGAGCACGGAACTGAGAGTGTTTTTACACAATGAACGGCGTGTCATCTGTTCCATTTGATCGTTCCGGCAGAATGGTGAAAGAGCCCGGTACGGCGGCAGCCCTGTGTTAATGTGTGCCACTGGCTCTGCCAGTGCCCTGAGGCTTACGAACACACTGGCAGAGCCGGTGGCACACAAACCCTCACTTGATCACTGGCAAGGCATTGATTCAAACTCCTACGATAACCGCACGAGGCTGGCAAATGAAGTGCACATCCCAGTTCTGCCTGGCAGCACTGATTTGTGGTGCAGCCGTCTCGGCTGTCCCGGGCAGGCGGGACGCCTGCACCACAAACCGCCTCAGTGAATTGTGATCTGTTGCGATTTCATTAGAACTCTGCAATCAGGTCAGCCGTGCTGGGCAGCAGTCGTGACCCCGATTCCTGCGTTTACTGTACGCATCCTCTCTGTCGACGAATGGACAATTTATGGCATCGCCACTTTTGACTTACGACGCCTCTGCAGCCACAAGATATCTAAGTCCCGGCCGTCTGGACCAGTTACGCAGTTCCATCGAAGCGGCTCGTGACGAGACATTGAATGACGTCACCCTCTGGCAGAGCGGTGAGGCAGTTCCGAAAGAAAAGGATCCGCTGGATGCCGGTTTCATTCAGTGGCCCGAAGAACTTCTGCTGAACCTGAACGAACAAGGCGACGACAGTCTTGTGGCACGGATCGAACGTTGTGCGGCACGACTGCGCGAAACCGCTGATTCCGTCGTTGTGCTTGGCATCGGCGGGTCGTACATGGGCATGCGTGCCATGTTCGAAGCGTTGAACAATCCGTTTCACAACGAACAATCGCGCGAAGAACGGAAGGGTGTGCCTCGTATTTACTTCGAAGGCTGGAACGTCGATTCCGACAATCAGAAAGCGTTACTGGATCTGCTGGACGCTCGGGCGGCAGCTGCCAAAGACTCGTCGGCACCGACTGGTCGCACGGCCGTCATCGTGATCAGCAAGTCCGGCCGCACTCTGGAAACCGCAGCCGCCTTTCGCAACTTTCGAGCCTTGCTGGAACGACGCTTCGGTGACGACGTTCAGCAACTGATTGTTCCTGTCACAGGTGACGCAGGACGGCTGAGAGATCTGGCCAACGACGCGAAGTTCGAAGACGTGTTCTCAATCCCGGACGGAATTGGTGGTCGTTTTTCTGTGCTGACGCCGGTCGGGCTGCTGCCTGCGGCGGTGGCGGGAATCGACATTCGATCTCTGTTGCAGGGCGCCGCCGATATGACAGAACATCTTCGATCGGCGGACTACGGCAGCAACGCGATTCTGGATTACACGGCGGTGTCACATGCCTTCGAAATCGACCAGGGCATGACAACTCGGATTCTGTCGACGTGGGGCTGCAAACTTGAGGCGATTGGTTTGTGGTACGACCAGTTATTGTCAGAAAGTCTGGGCAAACACGAACTCGGTGCCACTCCGCTGACGGTTGTGAATACTCGCGACCTGCACAGCCGCGGACAGCAACATCAGGAAGGTCGGCGGGACAAACTGATCACGAATGTATTGCCCGGACAAACATCGTCGGAACCACTGACACTGCCCGGTCGTGAGGACGACTTTGATCAACTGAACAAGTTCGCCGATTACAAACTGCCGCGTATTCTGCAGGCAGCCATCGACGGCACGAATAAAGCCTACGCAGACGACAACCGCCCCACCGCCGATATTGCGCTGCCAACGATCAACGCACACACCGTCGGCCAGCTGTTTCAGATGCTGATGCTGGCCACAGTGGTCGAAGGCCGACTGGTCGGAACAAATCCATACGGTCAGCCTGGCGTGGAAGCTTATAAAAAGAACATGAACGCGTTTCTGGCAGAAAGCTAACGGGCTGCTGCAGAAACACGATTACCCAGGAATCTGTCTGAGCAAGGTAGACTGATCATTGAGTTGTCATAATTCAACATCACTCTCCCTCTGGGAGAGTCGAGCCTAAGCGAGGAGAGGGTTACCGCGCCAGAACCTCCCCTCGCTGAGGCTCGACCCTCCTTGAAAAGGAGGGTTACAGAATCGCGCCACCTCAAAGGCCGAAAGTCTGGGCGGCAGGACGCGATGGTCAGCGACTCAGCAGCCAGGCCAGCAGATCACGAAACTGCTGCTCGTTCACGATCTCGGAAATATTGCCGGGCATGGGTGATCGCCGGGAGATGATCTGCTCCTCAACTTCGTCCTGGGGAATCGAGATCTCTTCGCCCTTCGAATTGACCACTATCAGTCGTGCGCCGTCGATGCCCTTGCTGAGACCGCTCACCACTTTGCCGGCTGTTGTCAGCACGGTCGTGGACCGGAACGCCACGTCCACATTGCGGTTCGGGTCGAGGATATCTTCCACCAGACGATCCAGTCCGCGTTTGCCGATGCCGTCCAGATTCGGGCCGACCTTTTTGCCCTTACCCCCGATCTGGTGACACACCGCACAGTTCTTTTCGAACAACGCCGCGCCGGCCGTCGCGTTGCCCGGCTGCTGCAGATACTCGATCCTTGTATCCTTGATCAACTGATCCACCGCCGCATTCGCGTCCGGCAGATCTTTGATCACAACCTGAACTCGGGAACTCAGGTCTGCATTTTGGAACGCGGCGACAGGATCAGCAATCACAGGGCGTCGCAACATCTCTGCCGCGGCCGCACCTTTCTCTGCCATCGCAACTAACAACGTTGCCCCTGCAACATCACGACACAGTGCCTGAGCAATCCGAAGCTGTTCGGGCGACGTCGCAACTTTCATGATGCCGGCCATCAGTTCCGGAGTCTGTGTGTCCGAACCGGAAATCAAATCATCGTACACCGCTGATCGCTGTTGCTGCGTCAGCCCGTGGGTCGGTACTGCAGCGGCAAGTGCATGCAGCTGACTGTCCGTTTGCATTGTCGCCAGCGTCTGCGATACCACCGCAGCAGCCGCAACGTTGGATTCTCTGCGTCGCAGCAATTCGACCATGACCGGCCGCAGTCCTGTCAGACGGAAGTCGCTGACCAGAGTAATTCCCTTGCGCTGCCGTCCGGCCGACGTACGAGGGTTCAGACCGGAAACAGAAAATCGTCCCACCGCCAGCCACGCGTATGCTCTTTCCGTATCACCGTCCACTATCTCAATATAAGCACGAAGGGGATTGGATACCTTCGGCGTCCATTCGAATTTCTGAGCCGTATCGTTCCGCGGCGGATACCACGACTGCAGCGTTTCGTGAGTTGACGCATCGCGGAGCCGCACAAAGTTTTTCCGGCCTGGTTCTTTCGATGGAACTCCGTCGTGTCCCGCCATGTAAAAACGAAACGAGCCGTCGATTTCAAATTCCCCCGAACGATAGATGCCCGTCCGCCGTTCGCCACGAGGAAAAGTGCTGATCAGCGGTGTATTCTTCATACCGTCCGACGACGCACGCGTGAAGGATGTGGCAAACGTGTTGTTGGTTTCCGGCGATTCAGGATGAGGCACGTAGGTCCATGAAATATGACGAGCACCCTTCGGCGGCAGCTGACCGTTTTTCAGATCCAGAAACTCGCCAGCCACATCCGTCGCCCAAGCCTGAATCACTGGCGGCAGCTGTGAACCACGCTGACCGAATCCTTCACGACAGGCCTGCAGCAGAGTCAGCTGAAAGTCAGCGTTACCCTCAAACCGCTCCCGAGCAATGCTGGTGATCTCAGCGACCGTGTCTGCAGATACATAGCGGACAGCGAACCTGACGTATTCCGCAAACACATCAGGCTCTGCGTCACTGAGCGCCCGAAGATTCTTTACCAGAAACTCACCAGCTTCAGGTGTGCCCAGCCCCAGACAGATCCCGGCGATCAGCTTGACGTCGTCCGGTTGCACGTTGTTCGCGATCTGTTTCATCAATGCAGGATCCCGCAGCAGATTGCGAATCACCATCCGAATCGAATGCCCCAGATGAACATCGTTGCCGGGCGTTTTGTGGAACATTTCCATTAGCACACTCGCCAACACCGGATCCGGGTGCTGCGCGGCAGCATGCACGGCCGCCCGCTGCACCAACGCCGAAGAATCCTGCAGCCCCGCCGACAGCGACTGTTGCATGGTCGCGGTCAAAGCAGCACGGTCAAGCATCGCTCGATAGGCGTGAATCCGCACAAGTTCAGCCTGATCCGCAGCTGCCGCCACAAGCGCTCGATCTGACAAGTTGTTCAGTCGCTGCAGAATCCACATCGAATGAACACGAACGAATTCGCTGACATGTGAAAGTCCACCCGTCGCCAAAGTCGCTGCCCTCGTGAAATGCTCATCGACAAGACGATCGGTCGCCAAGGCGCGCTGCGTCTGGTCCGGAGAAGCCAGCACCGAGAACAATTCTTCCGCGGTCTGTGCGTGCAACGACCGCAGCGCCCGCGAATCCGCTCCAGCATCGCGTCGCTGATCCGTCGGCGTGTAAGCGATTTTCCAGACACGACCCCGATGTCGGTCTCGGCCGGGATGATCAAGTTTCACTTCGTAGTGACCAATAATACGGTTGTAGAAATCGGCCACGTAGAGTGCTCCATCGGGACCCACCTGCAGGTCCACGGGGCGAAACCACGGATCTGCTGCAATCAACAGATCGGGTTCTTCCCGCGCCTGAATGCTGGAACCAACCTGTTGCAGCGAGTTTCTGTTGATGCGGCCCGTCATGACGTTTCCGCCGAACGTGTTGCCGTGGTAGACGGCGGGAAAGACGCTTGAGTTGTATTGTGCGATTCCGCCGATGGCCGTTGAACCGTGCAGATGATCCATCACGTTGGGGACGTACCCCAAACCGTCGTGAGGCTTGCCGAAGCTGTTGTAGTAGCCATCGGGAATCAACAGTGAAATTGGTTTTGTATGACAGTCGGCAACCAGCAAATCACCCGCTGGTGTTTGACACATCCCAAACGGGTTCACCAAACCGTGTGTGAAGTGTTCAATCCGCGAACCATCCAGTCGCATGCGGAAAATGTTTCCTGACTGCATGGTGATTTCGTGGCCGTCGGCGCCAGCGACCGTGGTGTGGTTATTAAACCCGTGACAGGCATACAGCCAGCCATCAAACCCTCGCGTGAAACCATTACACATTCCGTGAGTGTCACGTTCGTAACCGACCGGCCCGTACAGTTTCTCCCGTTTGTCAGCCCTGCCGTCACCGTCGGTATCGCGCAGAAACCAGATGTTCGGAATGCTGAAACAGATTACGCCGTCTTTGTATGGATACAGTCCGATAGGAATGTTCAGCCCGTCGGCAAAAGTTGTGATCGTTTCGCGATGACCGTCACCGTCCTGATCTTCCAGTACAACGATTTTGTCCTTGCCTTCCCGATCGGCCGGTGCGGCAATCGGATATTCTTCGGACGACGTCACCCACAAACGACCTCGTTCATCAAATGCCATGTTCATCGGTTTGGCGATCGTAGGCTCCGCAACAACCAGTTCGGCAGAAAACCCGGGAGGAAGCAGAAACGTAGCCTTCTCGTCTTCCGGGCTGAGCGGTTCGGCGGAACGCACAATTTCTGCAAAATCGGTGCTGCCAATCTGCTGCTGCAGCCGGGTGAGAGCTTTTTCGTTATCGACCGCAGTACCGGAATTGACCACGATGGAAGTGCCCAGCTTGTTTCCGACAACAATGTCCGAGTGCCCGTTGCCGGTCACGTCACCGACGGTCAGTTGAGTCCCCACGCCGGTGAGTTCGTCGATGAGGTGCGGTTCAAACCGGACTTCCGGCCCGCCGCGAACAGTACGAAACCAGTACAGCACAGGCAGTTGATGAGCCCCGGGATCCTTGCCACCATGAGCGTAAAATCGTTTGCCGGTGACAACATCCTGCACACCGTCGCCGTCGATATCGGCCAGAGCCAGACTGTGCATCTGCGAAATGTTCAGTGCGGCAGCCGCGTCGAATTTGTTCGGAAGAATTTGCCGCGCAACAAAGCTGATCTCACCGTCCGAACCTCGCTGTTCGAACCACTTCAGCCCCCAGCCGTGAGCGTTCTGGACAGAAATAATATCGTTATCACCGTCTCCGTCGAAGTCGTACGCAAACATCTGCGATCCACCGGATTGAGCAAACGGAAACGCATGAAACTTAAACAGTTCACCAGTGGTCGGCGTTTGCTGCCACCATCCATCTTTTTCCAGCAGATCCGGTCGACCATCGCCGTCAACATCTCCGACACCCATTCCGTGAGTAAACCGGCCGTAGCCTTTGTTGTCGCTGATCGGAACGAACTTCCACGGCTGGGCGGGAGCTGCCGCGTCAATCACGGCGTATCCGTAAGCTCCCTTGTGAATACAAACCAGTTCGGGTTTCCCGTCGCCTGTGATATCGTCAAAGATCGGCGATTCGTTGCTGACGTCGCTGAGTGCCGGGTGCTTGTTCCATGTGCCGCTGCCGTCGCCAGGATTTTCGAACCAGTGTGCCGGCGATCCGGGGATCGGAATTGCAAGAATGTCCGGGTGGTTGTCGTTGTTGAAGTCGGCGACAAAGGTGAAGAAGTGGTCTGCATATCCCGAAATGGCAAACGCTTTCGGCGAGGTGTACGCATAATGCTGCCGAAACTCCGGCCCGGCATACCAGAACGGCCCTGAGATAATGTCGTGATCACCGTCGCCGTTAATATCCGCGAACGCCGCTCCTTCGCTGTAGAATTGCTCGCTCAGCACGATTCGTTTGAATTCAGGAACAGCCGTCTGCGCGGTGACTGTCACTTGAAAGATGAATGTGATCGCAAAAGACTGCAGAAAGAACTTCATGGCGGGGGTCCGGGCAGGTAGGAAACAGAACCGCAAAGACTACCAAAGCAACCTTCATTTGCAAAAACACTTAGCGTCAGGCGTCTCCTGCAACCTAACACAACGTCGCTGTGACAGAACGCCCGGTCGGGTGCATCGCACTATTGATTCCTGCCCGCTTTTCGAAGCCCGGCCGCTGGTACGGTGCCACTCACCAGACCCGTGTCCAGCATCTTCTGCACCAGTTCCCGGGTCACGGGTCCTGCTGCGCGGCTGCCTGAGCCGCCATGTTCCAGCACAACCACAAAAGCATACCGTGGTTCATCGGCGGGAACATAACCGGCAAACCACGCGTGATCTGGTTTGCCCGGACCTGTTTCTGCGGTTCCGGTTTTGCCGGCGATGGCGACCTCTTCCCGTCGCACGGTTCTATAACCAGTGCCGTAGGGTTCCTGCACGACGGCTTTGAGTCCTTCGCGGACTCTTGCCAGAGTGCCTTCCGTCAACCCCGAGATCCGCCGCCGCGACAGGTCCCGCGGACGATCGTCGATATCAGTGGTGGTGCGAGCCGTACCATCGGCGCTGACAACATGTGGCGTCACCAGCCAGCCTCCGTTGGCGATGGCTGCCATAACTCGAGCCATTTGCAACGGAGTGACCGTCAGGCTTGATTGCCCGATCGCCAGCCCCAAAGCTTCGCGCGCGAATCGGCGGGGATCTTCCGCGGCGGTGCCTGATGATCCGGGAACGTTCCCATCCTTTTCGAATGGCAGGTCGATCCCGCATTCACGTCCCAGACCAAATCGGTCGCACCACTCACGTAACGGCAGAAACCCCATCTTTGACGCCGCGGAAAAGAAATAGACGTTGCACGATTGAGCAATCGCGCGCGTCAGGGTGATGTCGTTGTGCCCGGCACCATGCAGTCGATAGATCAGACAACGATGCTCATCCGGTCGCGTGAGAAATCCCTGGCAGTCAAACGATTCATCGGGATTGAGACGTCCGGATTCCAATGCAGCGATCGCCGTGACGGGTTTGATCACCGAACCCGGCGGTAAAGCCATCGCGATCACTCGCGAAATAAACGGATGCCGCTGGTCCGCATTGACAGCATTCCATTCGGCAATACTGCTGCCGGTGAACAGCGAAAGGTTGAACCCTGGAGCACTGGCCGCAACCAGCAGTCGACCGCTGACGACGTCCATCACGACGATACTTCCTCCGGTGGGGACGGGTTGAGGAGAACTGCTGTCGTCGTTTTCCTGCGGCGAAAGCAGAATCGCCGGTGCGTCCAGCAGAGTTTCCGCCAGCAGCTGTTCGGCGTGTCGCTGCAGATCGACGTCCAGTGTCAGCACCACATCACGACCACTGATCGGCTGGCGTTCAACGTTCGATTCCACGATTTCCATACGGCGATTTCGCACGACGCGGCGCAGTCCCGGAATCCCCTGCAACTGATGGTCATAGCTGCGTTCCACACCAAATCGCCCTGTGCGGGCCGTCCATTCATGGCGGGGAATGCCGGGTGGCAGCCGAGTATTCGGTTCATCATCACGCACCACTGTTCTGGCACCAACGATATGGCTGGCGGTCGCGTTAAGCGGGTAGGTCCGCCGATTGCCCACAACGACACGGATCCCCGGCAACAGGTGTGACTGTTCGTGAATCCGTGCGGCTACGGCAAACGGAGCGTCGCGCACGATTTCGTGAAACGTTTCTTCCTCGCGAACCACAATTGTCGCTGCGATTGCGGTACCCGGCGGTGTCGTCAGCGCTGATCGCACGGCCGACGCCATTCGCATCAGCAATCCATCCGACGAGGTATTCGTTGCTGTGTCGTCGAAATCGGATTCTGTGCTGCCCATGCGGCGACGTCGATTGACGGAATCCGCGATACGTGTCACTTGTTTCTGAATCGCCTGCTGCTTTTCCATGAAGGCCGGCAGCGACAGATCGGTAACCGTCAATAGGTGAGACCACATGCGTTTACGCGCGGCGATCAGTTCCTCCCGCGTACGATTGACCAGGTCAGCGTCGCTGCGTTCTTTGCGCGACAGTCGCTTCCTTACGCCTCGCGCGATCCACGCTTCGTCCGCCGGTTCCTGCAGCCATCGGTAGTGCACCTGCACGGAGTACTGATCCACATCGGTGGCCAGCACGGCAGATGATTCGGAAAGAATGCGCCCGTCGCGCGCCGGAATGACTTCGTAGTCTGTGGACGTCGTGTTCAGGGCCGTCAGATAGCGATCCTGAAGCTGCGACTGCACCCACGCTATCCGACAAAGTACGACGACCGAAATGGCGCAGAAGGCGACCAGCAGCAGGTGAAACCTGAGTGCTGTCGGAGGATCGATCAGCGACACACCGCCAGCGTCGCGTTCAGAAAAAATTGAATTCAGCGGCTGATTGCGCATCGATTCAAGGCTTACCAGACCGGTCGACGACGCAGTCCGAACTGATCCGCCGCCTTTGTGATAATCAGAGTCATGGCGAGAACCGGCAGCGCTATGCAGAGGCTCGATCGCAACGTCGGCCACAGGTACTCAACCTGAAAGTTGTCGACTAACAACGCATGCAGAATCAGACCAATGCACAGGACGATGGCCGGCTGCAACCACCAGGCATATCGAATTCCGGTCGTCGTCGACGGCCACCCGGAATCGCCCGGGCTGTCGCGGGAGATCGCGACGCAGGCGAGTATCAGAATGACAACCACGTCAATCGGCGCGGATGTTGTGTTCAGAATCCATTGAATCAGCAGCGCAGCACCCGCGATCAGGATTCCCGTTCCATTTCGCAGCCAGAAAACACATCCGACAGACAAAGGAATGACCAGTGATCCGGAACTAAAAAATTCAGGCCGGGCAACCTGGAAGATCAAGGCGGCCCACAGCAGCAGCAGCCAGGCAACAATCGTTTTCATCGACGGACTCCCGCTGATCTGGACAACGTGTGCTCGGATGAAATCCTGCTGCGGCTTCTGTTCACAGTTGGCTGGACGACGGCCACCTGATCAAGCGAGCGATGGTCAACCGCCGGCTTGACCTGCACGTCCCATTCTCCGCCCGCTGAGAATTCGGCCCGCACAACCTTCCCATAGTACAGTCGAGGACCGTTGATTCCATTGATGTCCGCTGAGAAAACCTCATCGCCGACGGACACGGCTTCGGTGTACGCAACTCCGGAAACTCGACACAGACCGTTGCCGATGCCAACCAGCAGACCTTCCGCTCCGAAGGCGGCCCCTTGCGGAGAATTCCTGACCAACTGCACGGCCGCAGAAAAGTCTTCGTGGCTGACAGGTTGAACTAACGCCACCCACTGCGAGGTCTCCGTGATACGTCCGACGACGGTCATTCCGTTGACGACTCGCTGACCGGCTGCGATCCCCTGTTGCTTTCCCTGATCCAGCAGTATTCCCGAACCATCGACCAACAGGTCCGACGGCTTCAGCTGCGACGCCCGGCCGGCATCCACAATAAGGCCCCGAACGTTGCCCGAAAGTCCGGTGTGGCTAAGAATGTTGGCTTTCACAGCGACGAAATTCACCAACGGGACGATGTCGAATATGCCAGCGGCCGATTGTTCGCGGCTGCTGCGCAGCTCGTTGTGCAGGCGAGCATTTTCGATGAGCAGTTGGCGCCGCTGCAGTTCGTTTTCCAGCAATGCGTTTTGAAGATCAGTCACATCGGTCAATTCACTGACGGCGCGTGATCGACTGCCATGGCTGGACCCCGGGGAACCGGGATCCGCAGGGGCGACGGCAAGGATTATCAGTCGACCAGGACTCAGCAGATTATGCAGCACTATTCGCACTGGTGTCAGAGTCCCTGTGCGGTCTGCAACCACAGCCACAAACGTCAGCATCAGCATCGCTAAGGCGCTAAGCCAGACATGTTTGGGCGACGTACGTTGCATGAATTGTGTGTGCCCGCTCACCGGACCGTTCCCGTGTCCAGTCGGTCTTGCCATTGTTCAAGATGATCGAGGCAGATCATGGCTCCGCGAGTGACAGTCAACGTCGGCGATTCTGCCACACGGACAGGCACGCCAAGAGATTGATTCAGATGGCGATCGATGCCACGCAGTAAAGCAACACCGCCCGTGAGCACGATGCCCGTATCAGCGAGGTCCGCAATAAGTTCCGGCTGACATCGTTCGATGGTGCCACGCACGCAGTCAACGATATCTGCCAGAGGCTCACACAGTGCTTCACGAATTTCTTCACTGGTGATCATCGCCTTACGCGGAATGCCGCTGGCGGTATCCAGACCACTGACTTCGTGACTGAGTTCATGATCCAGCGGTGCAGCGCTGCCGATGCGAACCTTCAATTGCTCGGCCGACTGTTCGCCGATTCTGAGTGAGTAGCGGCGGCGCAGGTATTTGACGATCGCCAGATCCATTTCGTCGCCGGCCGTGCGAATGGATCGACTGGCAACGATATCGCCCAAACTCATCACCGCAACTTCCGTCGTCCCTCCACCCAGATCGCAGACCATGCTGGCAAGCGGCTCGGATACCGGCAGGCCGGCACCAATGCCCGCAGCGCGCGCTTTTTCAATCAGCCAGATCTGCCCGGCACCCGCTCGTTCGGCGCTGTTGATGACCGCTCGCTTTTCCACCGCCGTAATGCAACCGGGCACAGCGATCACAACTCGGGGACGCAGGGCCAGCCGCTGGCCGGACGCTTTCAGAAGAAAGTACCTCAGCATTGCCTCCGTAAGTTCGAAGTCGCTGATGACTCCGTGAGCAATGGGGCGCACAGCACGGATACCGTCCGGCGTTCGTCCCAGCATCTGGTGAGCCAGTTTGCCGACGGCCGCACCTTTGCCAATGACCCCCGTGCTGTTGCGGCTGACTGCGACAACAGACGGTTCGTCCAGGCGGATCCCCTCCCCGGGCAGACCAATCCGAGTCGATGTCGTCCCCAGATCGATCGCCAAATCACAGGAAAAATGTTGTCGAAGCCAGTTCAGCATCGGTTGGGACGGGGTGCGGCGAAAGTTGCAACGGAATTGTACTTCGCTGGACGAGAACACCGCAAGACGCAGATTTCCCGGTCGAATTCCCATGTTCTGCCGAGAACCAAAGAGCCCCGGTCTTTTGAAAAGACCGGGTCTCTTATTCCAGACGGTCGACATGCCGGAAAAACTTCCGTACCCTGGAAGCCCACGGCTGGCGTACCGCAGCCGCCTTCCTTCGTTCCCACCGATTCAAAAGACCTCCCCACATGCACACAAGACTCTCGACAGCCGTGCTGTCTCTATTGATGGCCTCGGCAGCAATCACGCCCGTCCTGGCACAGAACGCGAAACCAGACCCCAACATTGATGCGGGAAGTCGTGCCAATGCAATTCTGGAAACCGGCAGCTGGACAGACCTGTTCAACGGCACGGACCTGACCGGATGGACGGGTGACACGACCGGTTACGTCGCCGAAGACGGCAAGCTGGTCTGCAAAAAGGGCGGTAAGAATCTAATCAGCGAGAAAGAATACGGCGACTTTGCCTTCCACTTTGAATTCAAGCTGGAAGAAAGCGGCAACAATGGCGTTGGCATTCGAGTGCCAAAGGGTGGTCACCCGGCCAGCGCCGGGATGGAAATTCAGATTCTCGACCACAACGGCTCCCGCTACAGCGGTGAAGCGGATCTGGGCGACGGCAGAAAGCGTAAGCTCAGTTGGTTGAAGCCGTGGCAATATCACGGTTCGATTTACGGAATCTACCCGTCACGGACCGGATACCTGAAACCTGTCGGTGAATGGAATTCAGAAACGATTGTTGCCATCGAGGACCACATCATGGTCATCCTGAACGGTGCTGTGATCGTCGACACATTTCTTGACGACACCACCCCCGTCGATGGTTCAGCTCATCCGGGCCGAAAGAATAAAAAGGGTCATCTGATGCTGGCCGGACACAGTGATCGGGTCGAGTTTCGAAATCTAAGACTGGCCGACTACTCACCGTCACCGACAAAAGCAGCGTCGGCCTATGACAATACTGCTCCAGAAGGGTTTGCAACATTCTTCAACGGTAAGGATCTGACCGGCTGGAAAGGTCTCGCCCACAAAAACGCCAATGAAAGACGTGCGCTCCAGGGCGAGGCACTGCAGGAAGCTCAGACCAAAGCTGATGAGAATATGCGAGCACACTGGAGCGTCGCCGACGGAGTGTTGACGTACGACGGCACCGGCCAGAGTCTTTGCACGGCAAAGGACTACGGCGACTTTGAATTCTACATCGACTGGAATATTCCGCCGGGCGCGGATTCCGGCATCTATCTGCGCGGAACGCCTCAGGTGCAGATCTGGGATCCGTGGGATCCACGTGTGAAGGAAGGTCAGGACCCGCCTTCCACGGGTGAAGAATGGGTGGCTCAGTATGCGAATGGCAGGAATCTTGGTTCCGGAGGCCTGTGGAATAACAAGCGATGGCGCAATGCTCCCACAGTGCTGGCGGACAAAAAACCGGGCGAATGGAACACGTTCCTGATCCGCATGGTGGGCGACAAGGTCTCGATCTGGCTGAACGACAAGCGAATTGTCAACCGAGTGGCACTGGAGAACTTCTGGGACAAGACCGGCACTGTACCACTGACACGAGCCGATCAGATCGAGCTGCAGCATCACGGCAGTGAGCTGTTCTTCAGGAACA
>JAPYTO010000132.1 GCA_029941865.1 Fuerstiella sp.
CATCCCGCCTGCTGGCGTGAAGACAGCAAAGCCTCAGGGGGACCACAAAAAAATCCGTGCAGGCAACGCGTGGAAAGAAGCGATTCAGGCATATCTGGCATCCGTCACCTACGCGGATGCTCAGCTGGGCCGTCTGCTTGATGCGTTCGAAACATCCGGGCATCAAGAAAACACGATCGTTGTGCTATGGGGAGATCACGGCTGGCATCTGGGCGAAAAACATCACTGGCGCAAGTTTGCCCTGTGGGAAGAAGCTACCCGAGCACCCTTGATGTGGGTTGTGCCCGGCATGACTCCAAAGGGAAAGATCAGTCCTCGGACGGTCGACTTTATGAGCATCTATCCAACGCTTTGCGAACTTACCGGACTGGAAAAACCGGGGCACCTGGACGGAATCAGCATCGCACCGCTGTTGAAGAATCCAAACGCCGACTGGGATCGTCCTGCGTTGACGACTCACGGAATCCACCAGCATGCTGTTCGTACGGAACGCTGGCGTTACATTCGCTATGGCGACGGCAGTGAAGAACTGTACGATCACGACGCGGATCCCTACGAATGGACGAATCTGGCCGGCAAGACACAGCACACAGAATTGAAGCAGCAGCTGGTGGCATGGATGCCAAAAACAGAGAAACCAGAAGTCGCCAGGTCGAAGTAAAAACAAATCGGTGGTCCGTCGTTTAACCGCGTGCCCAGCGTGCCGCGTTAATGCGGATCTGTCAGCGCGGCCCGCTGGGCACGCGGTTAAACAATTTCATTGCAGGAAGACCTGACACCATCAAGAATGCAATCCCCGACGTCTTCAAAGCTAATACCAACGCATCGCCCAATGACGTTGCTGCCCATGTCGGCGCTGACGGTTTGACCCGCGTGGAACGCCCTGAATTTCGCGGCCCCGTCAGTTACGGATCACTGAAACTGGCGACGCGTTATTTGCTGTCGCCACTGGCCGGTTTTACCACGCTGCCCTTTCGTCGGATCGTCCGCAACATCGGCGGAGTCGGACTGGCGACAACAGACCTGGTCAACTGCCGCGCGTTGCTGTCACAAAATGAACGCACGATGCAGATGATTCAGACTCATTCTGAGGACCAGCCGTTTGCCGTGCAGATTTTCGGCAGCGATCCGGAATTCGTAACGGCGGCGGCTCAGTTTCTGGAAGAACGCGGAGGGGTTGCCACGATCGACATCAATATGGGATGCCCGGTCAATCGAATCGCAGGCGCTGGTTCCGGGGCCGGCATGATGTGCAATGCAGGCGGAACGATTTCGCTGGTGCAGAAGGTGGTGGAATCGGTGAAACTTCCTGTCAGCGTCAAGATGCGGCTTGGCTGGGACGACGACAACCTGACAGCGCCGTTCTTTGCGAAGGAATTCGAACAGGTGGGAGTGTGCGCGATTGCGATTCACGGCCGAACTCGCGAACAGGGGTTCAGCGGAGCAGTATCGCGGCCGGGCATACGCAAGGTCGTGGAGGCGGTCGAAAACATTCCGGTGGTGGGCAATGGAGACGTCCGCAACGTGGCAGACGCGGCCGTCATGATTCGTGAAACCGGATGCCACGCCGTATCAATCGGCCGTGCCGCTCTGGCCAACCCGTGGATTTTTCGACAACTGGAAGAATGGGAACGCACAGGAAGCTACTCCCCCGCCGGGACCTTCGAGGAACGTCTGCAGTTGATGCTCCGGCAGTATCAGTTTCTTGCAGAACAGCATCCTCCTGAACGAGCCATCATTTTGTTCCGCAAGATGGCTCACTGGTACTTGAAGGGAATGCGCATTCGCAAAAAGTTGCGCGGCGATTTTCAGTTTGTGAAAACCACCGATCAGTTTGACGCCATATTGGGAAAAATTCGGCAGGAAGGACCGGTTGGCGGCAACCGCACGGGCGTTTTGACAGACTGTCACATACCCGTTCCCAGTGGCCCGGTCGACAAATGGTAGGGCCCGCTGCCAGCGGGTTATTTCCGTCCACCGTTTCCGTGGGTGAAACTCACGGAAGAAGAACGCCAATGATGACCAAGGCCGTGAAACGGCGGCAGACGGGTGTTGCGCCTTCTGATGCCGCCGCGTCACTGCTTTCCTGACGTGTGATTCTGCCAATCACTCGCCGGCAGTGGGCGCTACTTATGATGCGACTCCGCCGCCTCATACGGACTTCACGAAAATCGACGGCGCACAATTGTCCCATCCTACGCTCGAAAACCACAATCCGTGACGGTCCCACATTTACACTCCCTCAACCAGTCTATACTTGCTGAGGCAAACGTCCTATCGTTGCGATGGCACAAGGGAATGACAACGTGGTGAGGACAGACGGGTACGCGGTGATTTCTGGATGAGAAATCTTTTTCAGATACCAATTCTGGTCCTGAGCATACTGCTGGGCGGTACCGTCGGATTACATCTTCTGACAGGACAGGGGCTGCTTCACAGTTTCTACCAGGCATTCATTTTGCTTGCGACTGTGGGTTCCCAGGAACCTCAGCCACTCACTGAGGCGACGATGGTGTTCATCGTTGTGTATCTGGCCTGTGGACTGGGAGTGTTTGCGTACAGTGCATTTCAATTCGGACAGATTCTGGTCAACACAGATCTTCGAGCACTTCTGGAGCGACGTCGTATGGAAAGGCAGATCGACAAACTGACGGGGCACTTTATCGTTTGTGGCTTCGGGCGAATGGGGCGCGAACTGTGCAACTATCTGCACCAACGCCATCAGCCCTTCGTTATCATTGACCAGAATGCGGAACTGGTCACCCCGGAAATGCGACGCGATCATTGGCTCTTTTTGCAGGGTGACGCCACTCAGGATGACATTCTGCAGGAAGCCGGAATTGCTCGCGCGCGAGCGTTGACGACGGTGCTGCCGACAAACGCGGACAACCTTTATGTCGTACTGTCGTCCCGATTGTTGTCCAGCGATCTGCAGATTGTGGCTCGCGCAAGTGATGACCGGGCTGCTCAGAAAATGCAGCAGGCGGGAGCAACGCGAGTCATTAACCCGCTGTCGTCCGGAGCGACCCGAATGGCTCGTTTTATGCTTTCGCCGAGCATTGAAAACTTCGTCGAAGTGGCCGAGAGCGAAGGCGTCGACTGGGAAATTGCCGACGTTCATGTGCCCGAGGACTCTCCATGGGTTGACCGGCAGCTGAAGGAGACGACCCTCCGGGAAGAGGGTATCATGTTGCTGGGGGTGTGTCGAAAATCGGGAGAAAAATTCTTTCCTCCGCCCGGTGATCTGCGGATTAATTCCGGCGATAACCTGTTTGCGTTCGGCAGTTCCGACGACCTGCGCAAGTTGACAGATCTGATGGAAAAAACCGAATAGTCAGCAAAACGTAATAACCCACGAACATGGTTGAGGCGATCTGGAATATCTGGCTGGAACTTGCACCGTGGCTGCTGTTGGGTGCCATGGTTGCCGGGCTGATGCACGTCGTTGTCCCCACCGGCTGGCTGCGTCGACATCTGTCCGGGCGCATGGGTGTCGTCAAGGCCGTGCTGGTCGGCGTGCCGCTGCCGTTGTGCTCGTGTGGAGTGATTCCCGTAGGACTTGGTTTGCGAAATGAAGGTGCCAGCCGGGGAGCGTCCGTCGGATTCCTGATCAGCACACCGCAGACGGGTGTCGATTCCATTCTGGTCAGCGTTTCGTTTCTGGGCTGGCCGTTTGGCATACTGAAAGTGGTGGTTGCACTTGTGACCGGACTTGTCGGCGGGGTGGTCGCGAATATCGTTGAAGCCGATGACGAGCAGTCGGCCAACACGGCATCCTCGAATCCTGTGCCTTCGCCTGACGCGACATCCCAACTGCAGGCGTTCGTCGATCAATCGCTGGATGTCGTACATTCGATCTGGGGTTGGCTGGTGATCGGCGTTGTGATTTCGGCCGTCATTACAAACGTCGTGCCACCGAACTCGCTTTCCGAAGTCGGCGCACTGACCGGCATCGGGGCACTGCTGGTGACGCTGGTGATCTCTTTGCCGCTGTACGTCTGCGCCACCGCTTCCGTGCCGATTGCCGCCGCTCTTGTTGACAGCGGCCTGCCGCCTGGAGCCGCCCTGGTCTTCCTGATGGCAGGGCCGGCAACCAACGTTGCAACATTGGGTGCCGTCTATCGGACTTTGGGACGCAGATCACTGGTCGTGTATCTGACAACAATCATTGTCGGCAGCGTGGCTGCGGGCCTGGCCTTTAATCACGTCATCGACACGTCGGTGACACTGCATCACGTCCATGATCACGTGTCATGGTGGCGCATTGCCAGCGGGGCCGCACTTGCCGCGATGATCGTCTGGTTTGCGTTCAGCGACGCTCTTCGTTTTGCCAGGAAACGAAATGCAGGGCGGCTGAATGACGACAACTCAATAACGCTGCACGTCGACGGTATGACCTGCGATGGCTGCGCTGCACGGCTGGAACGCGTGCTGGAAACGTCAAAGGGAATCGAGCAGGCCGATGCCTCGTTCGCGGAAAGTCGGGTTACCGTCTTTGGCACAGATTCGCACGATGCTGTCGCCGAAGCCGTTCAGGCGGCCGGTTTTTCAGTTCGCGACGGCGCCTTATCAGCCGCGGAGGAATAAGGCGGTGGACAGGATGCGTCAGACCAGGTTTTCCCTGGTGGACACATTCGTTGGCGTTGTTTAATTTCGTTCAATCGCGTGGGCAACGCGGTTAAACGAGAGAATCGTGTCTTCACGTTTTTTGATGGCGGCCACTCGCTCGTAACATATCGCAATCCCACTCGCTTGCGCGTCGAGCTGGTATTGCGGCAATTTCGCCGAAGTGGCGCAGTCCGGTTAAACCGTCGTAGACGATGAATAAGCCGTCGAAGACGGGCTACTCAACGCGGTCGAAGCGATAAACCCCTTTGCCACTGATCGTTTCCAGCGTGTAATACATTTCGCCGGCTTCGTCTTCTCCAAATGCCAGCACGGGCAATCCTGTCGATGCGATTCCCATGCATTGAGTAACCCTGCCGGCGGCTTTGTCGTATTTCAGAGCCCGAATACTGCCGCTGATGAAGTCGGCGTACACGTACCAGCCCTGCAGTTCGGGCAATCGCGAACCCCGGTAGACAAAACCACCGGTAATCGATTTTCCGATTTGATGGTCGTATTCCCAGACAGGCTCAATCAGCTTGTCTGTTGCTTCGACCGGCTTGTTGTTGAAGGGATAGGACGCTTCGCGAACGCTCCATCCGTAGTTGCCGCCGCGTTGCACGATGTTGACTTCCTCCCAGAAATCCTGTCCGACGTCAGCCGCCCACACATCGCCCGTTTTCCGATCGACCGTCAGTCGCCACACATTTCGCAGACCGTAGGCGAAAATTTCAGGTTTGGCCCCTTCCCGCTGCACAAAGGGATTGTCACGGGGAATCGCGTAGTTGTTTCCGTTTTGCCTGTGATCGACATCGATGCGCAGAATGGAACCCATCCAGGTCTTCAGGTTCTGACCGTGACCCAGCGGGTCGTTGCGCCCGCCACCGTCACCCAGCCCGACGTACAGGTAACCGTCGTGACCGAAGGCGATCGACCCACCGTTATGGTTCGAAAACGGCTGCGGTATTCTTATGACAACCTGTTCGCTGTTTGGATCTGCCCGATTCGGATCGTCGCCGGACACCGTAAAGCGGGACAATATCGAAACACGTGGCTCTTTCGACGAGCTGTAATAGACATAAAACTGTCCGTTCTTTTTGTAGTTCGGATGGAACGCCAGCCCCAGCAGACCTTCCTCGTTGTCATTCTTCCAATCCTGCACCCTGTCGCGGATATCCAGAAACAGACTTGCCTGTTTGGCCTGCGGATCGTTCGGGAAAACGTAAATCGCGCCTCGCTGCGTCCCCGCAAACATGCGGTCGCTGCCGTCGCCCGCGTGAGTCATCGCCATTGGACGAATATTTCTGGTCCTGCCGTTTTCGTCCACACCTTCGAAGCCTTCCCATTTCAGGTCCGGGAAAGCCACAGTCCCTTTCAAGGGCAATTGCCCATCGACCGGGTCAGCAACCTTGCCATCATCGGACAACGAGCGAATTTTGATATTGCGAAAAGCGACCGGATTGCCGTGGTCCTGCAGACAGATGTGCCCCTTTGTCGCTTTGCCAAACTGAGGAAACTCCGCGAACTTACTGGCGGCGACTCGCTTGTCCCATTCAGCATCGCCCTTGCGGAAGTAATAATAACTGACGCCATTCACCGCGACTTCACATTGCCGCTGCGAGATTCGCAGGTAGACGTGATTCCATTGCCCGACCGGGCGAGTGGCATCGTCCATGTCGATGCCTTTGAAACCCACCTGATTTTCAAACTTCGTGGCCCATGCCGGTTTGACGGGTTTGTACAACTGATAAAGCCAGCCCGCTTTTTGTGGATCGTGGCCATCCACGTTGTCCTGAATCTGCACCTCAGGCCCGGTCTTCCACGGTTGCGGCTCGTCTTCGGTCACGTGAAACATGATGCCGCTGTTGCCGCCTTTTGAAATACGGTATTCCAGCGACAGTTCGAAGTTTTCAAACTGTTCCGTGGTGACGATGTCACCAGCGCCGTCACCGACGCGGTCAAGGACACCGTCCACCACAGCCCAGCCACTACTCATTTTCTCGTCGCGATAATTGCGCCATCCGTCGGTCGTTTTTCCGTCGAACAGCATTTTCCACCCGCCACGTTTCTCTGCCTCGGTAAGACCGTTCAGCGGTACTTCGGCAAGGCAGATCGGATCGAACTTCAGAATCAGAACTGATGAGAACAGAACGAGTCGAATTGAAGAATTCATCGGTTGTGCTTTGCGTTGCGGGTGACTGACAGAAAGCGGCCTGACAGAGCGAATCGCGAAGAGTTACGACAGCGTTTCACGCAGCCTTGTGGCCGCGAAGAACGCTTTTCGATAGCAGTTTCGTCACTCCCACGAGCCAGTATCGTCTAAGACAATAAACAAATTGCTCTAAATACCCACGGATTTGCGCCAGGTTTTTGCCATCAACATGTGACCGGCGGGCGTCGGGTGGACACCATCTCGTGCCAGGTCACCGGGACTGGTACCTGCCGCGACGGCATCGTCGAACATTTTCTGAAAGGGCACCCAGATCGCTCCGGCCTTGTCAGACACTTCGCGGGCATATTGACGGCGGGTGTCGAATTCCGGAAACCACTTATCTTCGTTCTCTTTCACAGTTCCGCTCATCAGAACAAAGGGTTCACAGATTGCCAGAGTCACGGACGGCAGCCCCTTTTTTGTTCGCTCCAGGAGTGCCGTAAAACCATCGCGATAAACTTCAGCCGTGCCATTGTAGCGCCCGGCCAGCATGTGCCAGATATCATTGACACCGATCAGGATGCTCAGAATCTTCGGCTTGAGATCGATGCAGTCTCTGTCCCAGCGCTTGTCCAGATCCGGTACTTTGTGCCCTGAGATGCCTCGGTTGTGAATTTGCAATTTCAGATTTTCGTAATCGCGATGAAGATCGGCTGCAATGAATGACGGGTATCCGCGTCCCAGACCCTCGTTGGCGACCGGGTCCTTCTTGTTGCGGCCGGCATCAGTAATGGAATCGCCCTGAAACAGGATCACGTCATCGGTCGCGAGAGAAATTTTCTCTGCCGCAAAAGAACATTCCGTGTTGAGCCATACGGCAGTTCCCGTGGCGGCAGCAGTGGAGATAAAAGATCGACGATTCATAGTGGGTGCTTTGGCTGGTGTGATTCTGGAAACGAGATGCATAGGACCAGGAACAACATACCGACCCGGACACCGAAATTAAAGCTGTCTGTCATTGCTGGCCTCGGGTATCAGCACTTCGTGCGGCCTACGGATTCACAGAACATCAATAACCGTTAACGATCTACGAGAAACGGGGCCTCAAGAACACAAAGACGGTGTACACTTTGTCGATCCAGCCAACGTTTTTTGTCGGCCGACATGATTCAACAGCAAGCCTTC
Source organism: Fuerstiella sp. (assembly GCA_029941865.1). GTDB lineage: Bacteria > Planctomycetota > Planctomycetia > Planctomycetales > Planctomycetaceae > Fuerstiella. The sequence continues at coordinate 7,943 of JAPYTO010000132.1, forward strand.
CTGCACGACTCTCCTCCAGGTACCAGCCATGGACACTCCACTCCGACGTTGCCGCGGTCCCGTGGGCCGCCGATCCTTCCTTGAAGTCGGATCGCTGCTGCTTGGTGGCCTGACGCTCAGCGACATCGTCAAAGCCCGTGCCCAGGCGGAGTCAGACAGTCGAAAAGTTGCCGACACGTCTGTCATCCTGATCTGGTTGCAGGGCGGCCCCAGTCATATGGAGACGTATGACATGAAGCCCGACGCCCCCATCGAATACCGGGGTGAGTTGTTGCCGATTCCGACTGTCGTCCCGGGCATGGATGTTTGCGAGCTGCTGCCGCTTCATGCGAAAGTCGCCGACAAATTCAACATCATCCGTTCCATCTCGCATGGCTTCGCCAATCACGCGGGCGGAGCTGGTCGATTCCTGTCGGGATACAATCCGCTGCGTCCGCTCGATCCGCTGGCGCAGTTTCCGTGTCTGGGACCTGTGGTCTCAAAGATGCTGGAAGGAAAGCGAGATCCGGCCATGCCGCGCTATGTCGGCAGCGCCACGAATGTTTACGGAGGCGGCGCGGCCGAACTGGGTCCTGCCTATCTGCCGTTTGTCGTGGGAGCCGACCCGAATGCTTCGAGTTTCAAAGTGAACAACCTGTCCCTGGCAGAAAACATGCGGGAGCGGTTGGGCGACCGAAACACACTGCTGAATGCGTTTGACGGCATCAGACGAAATATCGATCAGTCAGGCGTGATGGACTCGATCGATAAGTACAACCAGCAGGCCGTGGAACTGCTGACCAGTGATCGGGCCCGGCAGGCGTTCGACATTACTCAGGAAAGCAAAGATGTTCGTGACAGGTACGGGCGGCATAAATGGGGCCAGCGAGCTCTGCTGGCTCGGCGACTGGTCGAAGCGGGCACCAGCTTCGTCACTATGCAGATGCAGAATCCAGGCGTTCCGGGCGGCATTGGCAACTGGGACATTCATGCCGTCAACGGACACTTGTATGACGATGCGCGGGCTCGTCTTCCGATATTTGATCGCGCGATCGCGACGCTGATTGAGGACATTTACGAGCGGGGGCTCGACAAAAAAGTAATGGTGATCGTCACTGGCGAATTTGGACGAACACCGCGGGTCAATCCGCAGAAGGGCACCAGCTCAAAAGTTATTCAGCCTGGACGTGATCATTATCCGGCTGCTATGTCAGTGCTTGTGTCCGGAGGCGGGATGCAGACAGGGCAGGTTATCGGGTCGACCACGTCGAAAGGCGAACGGCCCAAAGATCGACCACTTGATCCCAACGATCTGCTGGCCACGGTCTTCGGGCATCTGGGAATAGACCACACGAAGACGACCCTCGACAACAGCGGCCGCCCTGTGCCGCTGATCCCGTATGGCGAGCCAATTCGGGAACTGCTGTGACAGTCGAGTAGGCCGCGTGCAACGCGGCGGTGAATTGGACGATTGCAAATTGTGCCGCATTTCATGCGGCCTATGGGAACACCAGAATACGGAAGCACGAGATGTCGGATTATCGACGCTGGTTTGTGGCAGGGGCGACGTACTTCTTCACACTCGTTACCTACCGGCGTCGCCCGCTGTTCGCGGAACCGCACGCATGTCAGATCCTCGGAACCTGCATGCGTCATGTTTGCGACGAGATGCCGTTTACCGTCACTGCGATCGTGCTGCTGCCTGATCATCTGCACGCTGTCATGAACCTGCCGTCAGGCGACAATGACTATGCAACACGCTGGAAACGCATCAAACGAAATTTCACGGTGCAGTGGCTCGATTCTGGCGGGAAGGACCTCCCGGTTACGACATCAGAAAAACGACGAGGCCAGCGTGGAATCTGGCAGTCGCGGTTCTGGGAACATGTGATTCGAGATGAAGGCGACCTGGAGAATCACGTCGACTACATTCATTTCAATCCTGTGAAGCACAAGTACGTAGCGGCAAGTGTCGAGTGGCCTCATTCCTCATTTCACCGGTTCGTCAGGCTCGGTCATTATCCTGCGGACTGGGGCCGATCCGAGCCCCGTTCAATTCAATCCATGGACCTTGAGTAGGCCGCGTGCAACGCGGCACACTTCGTGGATAGCGTTGATGTTGCCGCATTTCATGCGGCCTACAGATTCGCAGGAGGAGTCTTCTTTCGCTCTCAATTGTGTTGTGTCCCGGGCAATGCTGTCCATCAGGGCAGCCGTCTCACTCGCACAAACCTTGTCCCAATATTATTTGTCATTCCGCTCAACAAACCTGCGGTTTGATTCCTGCGTTACGGCCACGTTATTGTGTTGAGCACCTGAAGTCGCCTGGCAACATCGCGGAACTGAGAATCCACAGCGGTAATGTTTCCGTAGTGCTCCACCGACTTTGCGTATTCTTTGCGGGTTTCGTAGAGTCTTCCCAGCCAGTAATGCGCCAGCTTGAACGCCCTTGGCTGTGCCGCGGGATCGACCTCCAGAAGGGCGATTTCCAACTCCTGACGGCCGAGTTCTGCCTGGTCTGACCTGATCCGGCATTCGCCAATGGCGATTCTTGCTTCGGTCTGAAGCTGTGGATCTGCACAGACTTTCTGAAACAGGCAGATCGCTGTTTCCAACTGAGACGCTCGCCGATAACAGTCTGCCAGGTAATACGTATGCAACAGATTGTCCGGGTTTTCCTGGACCCGTTGAGAATGAATTTGAATTTCCCGACTGGACAGTCTGGTCAGCAGCTGAGTCGCCGTTTCGCGTCGTCGATCACACTTCGGATCCTGTCTGGCGGCGTTCCGAGCGTCCATAGCCTGCTGCCGCAGGAACGCGACTTCCGCATCTTCCATCCGGGTTTGAATGGACCGGTCACCGGGAACAATACTCAGCGCACTCTTGCAGGCTTCGATCGTTTTTTCATGTTCCTTCCGCTTAGTATGATGCTTTGCGAGCGTCACGAAGGCGTCAAATCTTTGATCGACGGCTGGCCGTGGCTCTTCCTGCCGGGCTGCGACATCGCGTGAATTCTTTGCCTTCGCAAAACCTCGCTGTTCCATAAGCGCAGCGATGTCAATCGCTCGAATCAGGTCTTCCGCGATCGGACTCGTGGGGGCAATCACACGCATCTTTTCAAAGCAGCTCTTTGCCATCTCCAACTCACCGTTGGCCTGCAGGACGGCTCCGAAAGATCGGAGATACGCAGTGTTGGTCCCGTCGATTTTCACCGCCGATGTCCATGCGTATTTTGCAATTTCAACACGGTCTACCCGCGCGGCGGCTTCGGCGATGTGAGCGAACGTTCGCGCATCCCAGGGGTCAATGGCGATCGCATCTTCGGCCAATTGATCCAGTGCGGCCCAGTCTTCCCGGACGTTCGCCGACCTGATCCGACCGCGAATGGCGGCCAGCTTGACGCGACTCAGCTTCGAAACATTGCCGTTCTTCTGGAATTTTCGGCGGCAACTTCGATGTTTCTGCTCGCGATACTCCAGTTCGTCCGGCTTGAGTCGAACGGCATGGCTGAGACACTTCACTGAACTATTCCAGTCCTCCAGATTCATCGCATTGACGCCGCTTTCAAACCACTGCAACGCCTCTTCGTTCGATTCCTCGGATGTTGATGAGCTCAATGACCTGCCTCTTTGCCAACTGCGAATAAGGCGTTGGCCTCATTCTTCGAGCGACTGCCCGAGATCGGAATCCGCTACGTTGGTCATGAGTCGATCTAACAACGGCGGGACAACCTCTGATTTCAATTCAGAGTCTAACAAAAGCCGCTGGCCGAGTTCGAGTCAAACGGCGAAGTGGTGAAAACGTGACAATCCTGCAGATAATCGGCTGATCGGCGGAATCAGGGTCTATGCTGGGCGATTTGCTACGCCAAAGCGACTTACGCCGATTCATGGCCGCGAAGGACGTATTCCGACCTGAGAAACCGGAATGCCCACGAGCCAGAATGGTTCACGAGAAACGGTAAACTGATCTAAGGCCGCTCGTTTTCCAGGTTACTTCATAGATCGATCGTAACCAATCGCTTCGTTCGGCTATTAACTGTGCGACCACGCTCTCCTGTTCATTTCATTTGGGAAGCTTCAACATGAAACTTTGTGGAGTCCTCTGCGACGCGGCGCGTGCTGCAAACATCCGGACAGTATTCCCGGTCGCCCTGACTCTAGTGATGCTGGCATTGGCGTCAACGACATTCGCTGCCGCACGTCCAAACATCATTCTATTTGTCACCGACGATCAGGTGAAAGAAGAGCTCGCCTGCTATGGCGGGAAAGTACTGACGCCCCACATCGATCGTCTGGCTCGCGAAGGGTTGCGATTTGACAACGCTCATGTGCCTTCGACGGTCTGTACGCCCTCTCGCTACACACTGCTGACTGGCCGCCTTCCGGGGAATTCGTATTTCAAATCGTATCTCGCGGCGCACCCGCACGACACACAGGGAAATCCGGGATTCAACGTCGGTCTTGAAGACGACAACATGAACGTCGGCAGTGTATTGCGTGAATCCGGCTACGTGACCGGGCTGGTGGGCAAACTTCACGTGGGGCCGGAATTGAAGAAACGGGAAGATTATGAAGCCCACGGTCTTTATTACCCGGATCCGGAAGCAAACCCCGACTCACCGGAAGTCATTGCCGGATGGCAGCGTAACGAGCGATGGTTCCGGGAATGGGTAACAGGCAAGGGGTTCTCCTGGGCCAAACACAACTACTGGGCCAACATCAAGGCCCCGTACAACAGACATAATGCCGAATGGACGCTGGAAGCGGCGCTGGAGTTTATCGAAGAGAACAGGGAACAGCCTTTCTACCTGCACTACACAACCACACTGATGCACGGTGGCGGCAGGGCGTGGAGCGAGTCGATGAATCATCCATTAGCTTCCGGTGCCGGGAAACTGGAGAAACTTCCCGGCGTCATTCCCTCCCGAGACGACATTCGCAGTCAGGTCAAAGACGCAGGCTATGAGCAAAACACGGTTGGCTTCACGTGGATGGACGCGACCGTCGGTGCGATGCTGGAACAACTTGATCGGCTGGGTATTGCCGACAACACACTGTTTGTTTTCGTGTCCGATCACGGCACAGAAGGCAAGTGGACGCTGCACGACCACAATGGAACGGCAGTCCCCTGCATCATGCGCTGGCCAAAAGTCATTCCACCCGGGACCGTCAATTCCAGCCTGATCCAGACTACGGATTTCGTGTCGACTTTTTTTGACATCGCCGGCGCAAAAACGCCAACCGAATACCGCGTGGACGGCGTCAGTCTAAGCCCCGTTCTGTCCGACCCAACACGCGAGATTCACGACCATCTGTTCTTCGAACTGGGCAATGCACGCGGCGTCCGCACGGACGATTGGAAGTACATCGCCGTGCGCTACGAAACTGAACAATTCCGGCGAATTCAATCCGCGGATCTGCTAAGGCTGCCTCGAGCCCTGGCCTACATCGGCAACGACAAGACGCTCTCCAACCACCTGGGCCAGCGGCCACAATTTCTGGATTCTGACCAGCTGTATCACCTCGCGGTGGATCCACTGGAGACGACAAATCTTGCGGGCAACGCGGAATATTTCGAGCAGCTGAATCACCTGAAAAGACTTCTGACGAGCCAACTGGAGGCACAGGGAAGACCGTTTGGCGAGTTCATTCCCGGCCCCGACACTGTGCCGACGGAAAAGATCCAGCCCTACCTGCGGAAACTCAGGAAACTGAAACCCATCAAACGCGGTTTCGAAATCGTCGGGCAGGCGGCGGTGACCACGGATGCTGCTCCAGCCGGATTGACTCGTCAGGAAAGAAAGCAGCTGCGAGAAAAGCGAAAACAGAAACGCCACGACGGCGCGGGCAATGATTCCTCGCAGTGATCCTGCAACCGTTCATCAAGACGATCCATCATCTCAGAAGGAAAACGAACTCGTGAAGCTATCACTGTCGATCCGGCATCGGCTGTTCCTCGCCAGCATTTGCCTTGTTGCCGCAGAACTGCACGCGTCTGCCGCGCCACCCAACATCATCATCATCCTGACCGATGATCAGGGCTACGCAGACATCAGTTTGAATCCGCTTCATCCGGAAGGCGTTTCAACTCCGCATATGGACGCATTGGCAGAAGGTGGCGTCGTGTTTTCGCAGGGATACACCAGCGGGCACGTCTGCTCACCGACGCGGGCTGGCCTGATGCTCGGCCAGTACCAGCAGCGAGTCGGTGTTTATTCTGCGGGCGATGGCGGACGCGGATTTGATCCAGAGAAGCCGATCTTCCCGTCGTTTCTGCCCAGCGAGTACGTCAGCACGGCCATCGGCAAGTGGCATCTGGGTCTGGACGACGACTATCCGGAGCTGAAATGGCACGCCATGAGTCGTGGCTTCGATGAGTGTTACAAGTTTATGGGCCGCGGCGGCCACAGCTATTTTAACCTGCGCAGCGACAGCGAAGGAAAGTTTAATCATCCCATCTATCGCAACAGGGAACGCATCAACGACGAAGGCTATCTGACCAATCGACTGAGCGAAGAGGCGGTCGCATTCATCGACCGCAACAAGGCCAATCCGTTCTTCCTGTACCTCGCGTACAACGCCGTGCACGCACCTGCCGAGGCACCGGAAAAAGACATCAAAGCGTATCAGACAAAGTTTCCTGAACTCAGCAAGGAACGCGCCATTCTGATGGCCATGTTGAAGCATCTGGATGACGGCGTTGGCGATGTTGTGGGAAAACTGAAGCAGGAAGGGCTGTTCGACAATACGATTTTGTTCTTCCTGACCGACAACGGCGGATCGAAAGCAATGAGTGCGGACAATTCGCCGTTACGAGGTTCCAAAGGCAGCCTTGATGAAGGTGGCATCCGTACGCCATTCATTGTCAGCTGGCCTGATAAATTCAAAGGCGGTCGCACGGTCGACACGCCGATCATATCGTTCGACATTCTTCCGACCGCTCTGGATGCGCTCGGCACGCTGCCGGCGAAAAATGAGTTCGACGGAAAAAGTCTGCTGCCATTGCTGACGGGTCAGTCAACGAAGCACCACGAAACGATCTTCTGGAGCAAAGGGCAGGAAGACGAATGGGCTGTCCGCCGCGGTGACTGGAAACTCCACTGGACGAAGGGAACTGTGGAACTCGTCAACCTGTCCGATGATCCTTCGGAAAAAAAGAACGTCGCGGAAAGTCGTACGGACAAAATAGTGGAGCTCAGCATTGCCTACGATAACTGGATCGCACCGATGGCCGACCCCATCACGGGCGGCTCAAAACGCGTCGATTCATTCAAGGCTGCCGCTCCAGCGCCTGAGAAAAAGGAATTGACGGAGCGTGAATTGAAACGAGAACAAATTCGGGCCGAACGAAAAAAGCAGCGTGAAGCAGAGAAGAAGGCGAAGAATCAATCATGACACGTGTGACGAATGTTGCCCTGTCATTCTGTCTGGCCTTCTGTTTTTGTGCGTAGTCCACGCTGGCCCGAACAAATCTTTACGCCAGGATCGATCCTGGCCAACATCAACACAAGACCCGGCAATGCAGATCAAGACAAAGAGCATGAAACAATTTCAACAAACCGTATTGGGCATCGTGGTGGCGTTTGCGTTAGCCGTCGACGTTGCGGGCGCCGATACGAAACCGAACGTCCTGTTCATCGTGTGCGATGACCTGAATACTCACGTATCGACGTCTGGATATCCGCACATCAAAACTCCCGCTTTTGATGAGCTGGCCGCCGCGGGAATGACATTCCGTCGGGCTTACTGTCAGTACCCCGTGTGCGGCCCTTCCAGAGCCTCCTTTCGGCATGGCCTGTATCCTCAATCAACCGGCATCCTGGACAACAGTTCGGACATTCGCGATGTGCGACCTGGCACGGTGTCGATGCCGCAGCGGTTCAAGGAATCCGGTTACTGGACCGGAGCGGTTGGTAAAGTATTTCACAATCCCGCCGCTGACCCCGGTGAAGTGGCCTGGCACGAAATGCTGCGGTTCGAAAATGACGAGATGCCGCTGGTAACTCCCATCCGCAAAAAAGTTTGAAGCTGAACATGGATCCGTTGATCAGGGAAAAACCCGACGACTGTGGCGGCAGGAGTATGCCAGGATTGCCACGCAGACTCGCGGCCAGCAGCCAGGTTATGGTCCCAGTGGTCTGCGTGATGACCAGCACAAGGATGGCAGGAATGCTCGGCAGATTGTCTCATGGCTGGAACAGAAGACACACGGAGATAAACCGTTCTTCATGGCATGTGGCATTCAAAAGCCTCACGTTCCGTTCCTTGCGCCCGACAGGTATTTCGATATGTACCCGCTGGCCGGCCTGAAGTTTCAGCCTGCATCGCCGAAGTTCCGGGAACAGGCACCCCGAATCGCCATGGTCAAACGCTATGGCGGATTCGGGTTTGAGTTAGGCGTCGAAAACGATGCTCTCCGACGTGAGTACATGCAGTCCTACCACGCCTGCATCTCATTCATCGACGCGCAGATTGGCCTGGTATTCGATGCCCTCAAACGTACGGGGCATTGGGATGACACAATTGTTGTCCTGACCTCTGACCACGGCTATCAACTGGGTGAACATTTCATGTGGGGCAAGGTCACGTTATTCGAGGTCTGTGATCGCGTGCCACTTGTGATTCGTGTCCCGAAAGGTTCGAAGACAGGACAGACGAAGGCCGGATCATCCAGCGAAGGACTTGTTGAACTTGTTGACCTGTTTCCGACGCTCGCTGAGCTGTGTGATGTCACTCCGCCCGAAGATCTGCAGGGCCGAAGTCTGGTCCCGATGCTGCGTGATTCCAGCGTCGCAGGAAAGCAGGCCGCCTACACCGTCGTCACTTGAGGCGAAGAACTCGGCAAGGCGATTCGCGCGGGACGATGGCGTTGCACCAGCTGGCCCGGTGGAGAGGAACTCTACGATCTGCAGAATGATCCGACCGAGCAGAAGAAGCTCGCCAAATCGAAACCACATTCCAGCACCGTCAAAGCCATACGCGCCCACCTTGCCCGGGTTGAAGCCATGGCTGTGTCCGAAGCACGATAGAGACGGTGCCCGCCGCTTTCTTCATGGCCGAGATCGAGCCTGGTAGTTGTTTCCGTCGTGCTTCCAGGAGCTGTCCCGATTCTCATGACAACGGTACGTAACCTGAGGGTATCCAGGTAGCGCAACGTCGTGACCTGCGACCGTTAAAGCCGGTCCAAAGGACTCAGGCATCCCGAAGTGCGTGGAGTTTACCGTTGGAATCGTGTGTATTTCAGATAGACCACGCACGCCTTTTCGTGATCAGTTTCCATATTTCGCGGCGTTGAGAGTGCAAACGCACGCAAAATGGGACGGAACATAGCCAAAGCGAGGAGGTATCGATGTGACGGCCGTTCGTTACGTGTGGTGCAACCCGCGCAATCCACTATAGAGACGAATTCCCCATTTTTGACTCAGGCATTTTATTTATGCCAGAGAGGAAAGTTGGATAAGGTGGTGTGTTCCGCTCAATCCTCATCGATTACTGCCGGTTGCGTTGTCTGTCGTCGTGCCTTGGTTGAGGACGCTCCTCCAGCATAGACAGGAAAGCACACTTATGTTCACTGAAGAAATGCTTGCTGACGTCCGTTGCCCAAAGTGTCCGACGGAATCGCTGAAACTATTCGCATCCGAGAAAAACGGATCGAACATCACCACGGGGACCCTGCACTGTGCTGGTTGCAATAGCGAATTCCAGATTCTTGGTGGCGTTCCGGACCTTGTCCCATCGAATGCTCTGTCGGACGAATAGCAATTATGGAACGATCATTTGGCCGGATTTGAGGCACGACGAAAATGGCGGGACCAGCACCCGGACCGCTTCGCGACGAAAATCACGCACCGTTCCGGTTCGTTGCAAAAGGCGTTTGCTGCATTCACGAATATCGACGAGGGTGCGATCCTGGATATCGGGTGCGGTCCGGGCAATTTTCGCAATTTCTTTTCCGACCGTCCGGTTAAATATTGGGGCGTCGATCCCTTGCCGCTTCCCGAGAGTGCGCATTTTCGTTTTGCTCGAGCCGTCGCGGAATACCTGCCGTTTCGTGATGGCATGTTTACTGATGTCGTCGTGATGGCTGCCATGGACCACTTCCAGGACGTAGCAGCCTTCTGCGACGAAACAGTTCGCGTGCTTACACCAGGCGGACGTCTGCACATCGTGCAAAGCGTCCACGATGTGCATGGACCAGTGACTGCCGTTAAAGCGGCGGCCCATTGGGTGAAGGACCGTATGGAATCAGAGGCGACAATGACCGCCAACAAAACGGCTCCCAAACACATGACTGAATTCGACGGTGATTTCCTGCGGCACGCCATGGACTTGCGATTTGAGATCACCGAGGAATCCAAATACAGCAAGCGATGGTACAGTCCGGACAACATGTTTGTGACGATGGAGCCTCGTTCGCGCTAACCAGTCAGGTGAAGGGCGGTCGGCAGGACGCACCGGATCACACATCTGGTGAACCCCCTGTTTCTGGTTGATAGGGATGATCCCCCACGGCTTGACGGGGCATGGCGATCAGGACACACAGGTGTCCATCAACCAGTCACGCGACACATGCGGCGTGCAAGAAACCGGGGATCAAGGCGAGGCAGATCTTCGACGACCGGGAGGGCGCCCATCACGGCGAACTGCTGTTTTAACGAGACTCGACATGAACTCGTGTTGATATTCCTGGCAAAGCATCTAAAGTAAGTGGTCCTGCGCCGACTGAAGTTCCCCTCGGTAGTGCGACCTATGCTGCGACAGATGATTCCGTTTCTGATTTGTGTACAGACGCTTGTCCTCGGCGCCGCGACGCCAGGGTTCGGGGCTGACGATCGTGAAACGACGACCGGCATCGCAACACCGGTTGTCCGAAAAATGGTGCGGAACTTTTGTCTGGACTGCCACAGCAGCAGCGATCCGACTGCCGGTGTCGACCTCGAATCGATCAGCCAAATTCCAGTCGCGCGACATCTGGACGTGTGGGAAAAAGTCGCCAGGAAACTGCGGGCTCGTCAGATGCCGCCCAGTGACACTGCTCGTCCAGGCGAATCCACTTATGTCCGTGTTCAGGCAGCGCTTGAACAGACGCTGGATCAGGTCGCTGCCGATCATCCTCACCCTGGACGCACAGACACCTTTCGACGTTTGACGCGGGTCGAATACCAGAATGCCGTTCGTGACCTGCTGTCGCTGGACGTCGACGTCACCACGATGTTGCCGGCAGACGAAGCCAGTCACGGATTCGACAACATTACTGTCGGGGGACTGTCGCCGACGCTGCTGCATCGCTACATCTCCGCGGCACAGAAAATCAGCCGGCTGGCAATTGGTGGATCTCAGAATTCGCCCGGCGGCAAAACCATCCGCGTTCGTCCGGACCGTACGCAGGAAGAACGCGTCGAAGGGTTGCCCCTCGGCACACGGGGCGGAGCACTCATCCCATACACGTTTCCACAGGATGGCGAATATGAGATTCGCATCCGCCTGACGCGAGACCGCAACGAGCACGTCGAAGGACTCAAGCAGTCGCACGAACTGGAATTGCTGCTTGATCTTGAACGTGTCAGGTTATTCACGGTGAAACCGCCGCGAGGCAAGGCAAAATCTGACGATGAATACGGCAAGCCAAATCATGCCAACGTTGATCGGCACCTTATGGCACGCATCACGGCGACGGCAGGTTCGCATCAGATAGGAGTGACCTTCCTGAAAAACCCGTCGTCATTGCTGGAATCAAGGCGACAGCCATTGCACGTTCATTTTAATATGTATCGGCATCCGCGACTGGGGCCTGCGATCTACCAGGTTTCGATCGCCGGTCCGTTTGAAGCCACGGGTTCCGGTGACACGCCCAGTCGGCGACGGATCTTTGTGTCTCGGCCAACAGGTTCTGACCAGGAGGAAGACTGTGCGCGGCAGATTATTTCGAATCTGCTGCGTCGTGCCTGTCGCCAGCCGATCGACCAGGAAGACCTGATCAAGCCGATGGCGTTGTACCGTGAAGCAC
>JAPYTO010000133.1 GCA_029941865.1 Fuerstiella sp.
TTGCGGACCAGGTACGAAAGGCCGGCAAAGGCCGCGACTACGACTGCGTGGTTGGCGTGAGCGGTGGTCGCGATACGTCGTATTGTCTGTACATGACCAAACAACTTGGACTGAGGCCGCTGGCTGTCCACTTCGACAACGGCTGGGACTCCGATACCGCGAAGAGCAACCTCAGCAAAGTGTGCCGCAAGCTTAACGTTGATCTGCACTCCGTTATCGCGGACTGGGAGGAATCTCGTGAGCTGACGAATTGCACCATCCGAGCCTGTGTGCCGTACATCGATCTGACGGACGATGTCGGCATCGCCCGAGCACTGTACGATTCAGCCGTGCAGGAGGGCGTGCGGTACATCATGCTTAGCCATTCCTACCGCGAAGAAGGCATTACTCCGCTTAAGTGGAATTACATGGACGGCCGTTACGTGCGAAGTCTGATCCGGCAATTCAGCAGGATTCCGCTCACGAAGTTCCGCAATGTCGATCTGCACCACATGTTCTACTGGCACATCATGAAACGGATCAAGGTGGTCAACATCACCAACTATTACAACGACGCCGGCAAGCATGTCGAACAATTACTGGCCGACGAATTTGGCTGGATTGACACTCACCAGCATCACTACGACAACGAGATTTTTGCGCTCGTTTTTCATTACGCTCGCCGAAAATTCGGTATCGACTGGCGGGTGTTCGAGTTCGCGGCAAAAGTGCGAACGGGTGTTTTGACGCGGGAAGAAGCGACCGAAGCGCTGCGGATATCCCCACCATTTGAGACCGAAGAAAACATCGCCTACTGCCTGAAGAAGCAGGGTATTCCGCACGACGAGTGGGAGGCAATTATTGCGGCGCCGAACAAGTACTTCACCGACTATCCCAACTACTATACGTTTCTGAATCTGCTCAGATGGCCGATTAAACTACTCGGCCGCATGAACTTCCTGCCCGCCTACAGCTACGAAAAGTACTTCGAAACATGATGCCGACCTGTGGCTGATTCAGTCCGGTAAGTCATACACGCCGCGTTTCAGATTTCGCCGTACCCGCACGACGTCAAGCAGCGCCTGCAGGTATGATGCCGAGGTCACCTTGCTGTGCGGATCATCGAACCACTGAATCGGAATTTCGTGGATGCGGTAACCGAAATGTCGGGCGACTGCCAGCAATTCGACGTCAAATGCCCAACGGTCGAGAGTCAGCAGTGGAAAGATCCGTTCCACAACATCGCTTCTGAAGATTTTGAATCCGGCCTGCGAATCCAGGATTTCTGGTAGCGCAATCGTACGAATCCAGAGCCCGCCCAGATCTCCCAGAGTTTCCTTCCACCACGGTTGATGGACAACTGTACGTGCGCCGGTCGTTCTGCGCGAGCCGATCACGATGTCCCAATTCTCGTCCATCAGCGGCAGGACTTCGTCGAGGTGTTCGATGGAAGTCGAATTGTCAGCGTCCATAAACAACCGCCAGGCTCCGTTCACGCGCTGCATTCCGTAACGCACGGCATACCCCTTCCCGCGATTGGGCAAATACTGCAGAAGCCTGACCCCACTCGAAGTACTCGAGCGGTCGCGCACGATTGCGGAAGTCTCGTCACTCGAACCATCGTCAACGACGGTGACATCCCATGTGTAGTCCTGCTGGTCCAGATACTCCGTTACCGAATCAAGCGTTGCCATGAGAAGGCGCTGCTCGTTGTATGCCGGGACGACGACCGATAGAAACGAACTCGCTTGACGTTCCGGCATAGTGGCGGTGCAATTGTAGTTTGATACAGTCGTCGAATGAGCGAACGGATATTGGCAGGCATGGCGCGGTTCTCAGGCCGTCCGGGCCGGATGTCCCGCTTCGTGCAAAGTAACAGACGTTATGATATCTTCAAAGGCGACAGCTTCACGATGGGTGCGTTCTGATGTTTTCTCTGCAACCTGCGGATCTCGAACTCGCACCGATGATGATCATACTCGTGATCATTCTTGCCGCAATGCTGCAGGACGACGTGACATGTACGACCGTCGGTGTGTTGGCTGCGAACGGGAATCTGTCGCTTCCGATTGCCTGGTGCGCATGCTTCGCTGGCACGCTGCTCGGCGATCTGCTTTGGTTCACGCTGGCTCGATGGTGCGGCCCTCGCCTTTTGTCCACACGGCCACTGAAGTGGGTCATCAAACCGCCTCATCTGGAAAAAGCCGCCGTGTTTGTCGAGCGATACGGTTCCCTCTCGATCTTCCTGTGTCGCTTTCTGCCCGGGATTCGAACAGCACTGCAACTGGTCATCGGCACGCTGCATAAGAACGTCGCCCGTGCTGTTCTGGTTTTCACGCTGGCCGCTGTTCTGTATACGCTTCTGATCTTTGGGTTGTGTCGAATTTTTCATAAAACCGTGGACGTGCTCGGCATTTACGAAGCCTACGGACAGCCCGCGATGCTGGTTTCCGGAATTGCTGTGCTGTCAGTAATTGGGATGGGAAAATGGGTGCTTCGGTTAGTCTCCGGGGTGAAGATGGGGGGAACCTCTGCGTCTCAACAGGACACGCCACGGGACGAGCAGCATCAATCCCATCACGACAAGCGTGGCCACTGAAATTATTACACCTCGTCGAAAAGCCACCGGCCGATACACCAGCTTGATGCGATGTTTGCCGGCCGGCACAGCAACAGATCTCATGAACAGATTCGCGGGCAGGATATCAACACCGGTCCCATCCAAAGTGGCCTCCCAACCGGGATAGATGTTCTCGGACAGGACCAGCATCGCCGGCTGCTGCAGCTCGGCGTCAATGGCAATGCCATTGGCTGAGTATTCAACAATTTCGGCTCGTTCAACTGCCCGTTCGTCTTCGGAAGCCGATCGTAGTGCGACTGCTGGTTGTCCTTCCACCACGGCATGTGCGTTGTGATGGCGGAGATTCTGCGCCATCAGTCCCGTCGCAGCAGTCCGGGACTGAACGACGATCGGTTCATGTTCGATGCGAACCCGCGGATGGACATCGGGATTTCGATACAGGTCAAATGACACGTTTGCGTATTGAAACGCGTTTTCGACAACCACTTCGTCCTTATTCAACAGATCCACCGTACGAAAACGTGACGCGACAGCAAAGTACTTGACATTTAGAAGATCAAAAAGCACCGGGTTGTAAGGCAGAGAAAGATACGTTTGCATCTGCGGCTTAATTCCTGTTGCCAGATCGATGAAGGAACTGTACCGGTCAAGTATGAAATCCTCATTCCCACCTGGCGACGGCAGGTCTTCATACAGAAACTGGTTGATCAGCGGTGGATCGGCGGACAGACAGCTGAACCGCCACGGCTCATGGTCATGGGACGTCAGTTCGGCGATGCGGGCCGCCGGAGCGCGAAAAGGCCGCGTGTCGCTCAGCAGCATATATCTGTCGGCGAAGTGATATAGTTCCAGTGCAGCGATTCCGCAGAGAATCACAGGAGTCAGTCGTTGCACGCGTTTCGACCGATGCGATAAGAGAATCGCCGTCGCGGACGCCAGTAACACCCCAGACGAGACCAGCAGGCTACTGTTCATGACCTGCCAGCTTAAGTTGTAGAACGACTCGGTCGGGGTGGGAATTGTTGTGAGCAGAGTGAATCGGGATTCGCGCACGGATTCGACAAACGATTGCCAGTACGTCGGTGCCAGCTGAGAAACGTTGAAGCCTGCCCAGCAGACACCTGCTGCGGACACACAGACGACAAGCAAAAACACAATTCGTAACCGCCTGCGATAGGCAGCCGCATTCTGAACGACAATGTCAAATCCCATGGCGCTCAGAAAACTGAATGCAAAACCGACATAAACAGTGAGTTTGCTGACCCCTCGGAATTTGTCGACACCGGGAAGGTACAGATAGCAAATGTCGTACATCGGCGAATAGCGCCCCAACGAAACACCTATCAACAGCAGGCTGACAGCAGCCCAGAACAGGAATTCACGATTGCGCCAGTTCGCTGCGGACACAACGACAAGAAGCAGTGTCAGAACTCCACAGTACGCTGAACTCTCCCACACCGATGTCTCTGCCCAATAAGCCACCGCACGGTCGTCCCCAAAAAAATCGGGTACCAGAAACGTCAGCAGATTCACGGGGGGAAAGCTGGCGCTGGTCGTCCAGTCGTAGCTCAATTCGCTGCGCTGCGATTCACCAATCAGTTCCAGTGTTGGCAGCAACTGAACCGCAACCAGCCCCAGTGCCAGCACAGCAGCTGTTCCGCAGGCAGCCAGTATGCGGGGGCAATACGGCAGGCCAGGCCGATTCCGGTCGATGCCGAAAACCACCAGGTAAGCGGGGATCAGGTAAGCGTTCAAGAGCGTAAACATCGGATAGCCGGCCAGAAACTGACAGGCCAGGACGATCGCCAGCGTGCAGGTGTTTCTTAATGTCGAATTCCGTAGACAGCGGTCTGTCCGCCACAGAATGATCGGCCACCAGAATGCGGAATAGACAAGTGTGGGATGGCCTCCGTATGTGTGCAGAACCAGGCGTCCAAGCACTCCGACGATCATACATGCGAACAGCGAACCGCCGATGCTCCGCCCCCGCCCACGGCAATACAGCCACGTTCCGGATGCCCCCAGAAGAACGTGCAGGACCAACAGCAGATTGAAGGCACGGGCCGTCGAGACAAACAGATGCAGGAGGTTGGGGGGATAAAGCAGCTGCGTTTCAATGGCGGCCAGAAACGGTGTTCCTGAAAAGATATACGGATTCCAGAGCGGTAGTTCACCGCCTCTGACGGTCGACCAGGCCGCATCCGAGACAGGATAGAAATAGGCATAAAAGTCAAAGAACAACTCCGCCGGCGCGAAGCCCGTTGGCGCCCACAGAAAGCGACCGTAGAGTGAAAAGAAAAGAACGATCGCCGGTACGGCAATCAGGAAACGCTTCGGCGATTGTTTGTCCATCAAAATACTGCCACCGTTCGTGGGCCTGTCATCGTCTGCCTCTGTCACTCTGCTGAGATTGAAATTCAGGGCGTCAGTGCACGCTCCAGATTTGTCCGGGCTTGCTGCAGATTGGGTTGGATCCGCAACGCTTCCCGAAAATGTCTGATTGCATTGCTACGGTCTCCTTTCGCAAGCAGCAGTTTTGCCAGGTCGTTATGTGCCGGTGCGAAACGGGGATTAATTCCGATCGCCTCCCGAAAATGTTTCTCCGACTCATCGAGTTCCCCTGATTCAAAAAGCGCTGCTGCCAGACGGTAGGTCGCCTTCAGGTTATGTGGATCAAGTTCCAGCACTCTGCGAAAACTTCGGCAGGCATCCTGTGCGTTTCCCTGTGCGGATAACGCGATGCCCAGATTAAGATGTGTATCAAGCTGGCCGGGTGACAGTCTGACGGAGTTGCCAAAAGCAGACACAGCTCCATCAAAGTCTCCCAGATTGGCCAGGGCGATTCCGAGTCTCATATGGGAATCGACATGCTGCGGCATCAGCCGAACTGCGTCCTGAAACTGTCTGACAGCGGATTGTGTTTCCTGCAGGTTGTGCAGAGCAATCCCGAAATTGTACCGTGCCAGTCCGTACTCCGGGTTGATCTCCAGAGCCGCGATGAACTGCGGCATTGCATTCGCCGAGAATCCGCGGTTCATTAATGCCAGGCCGAGGTTGTTGTGTGCCCAGCTGTTTCGCTCAGTCACGGAAAGCGTATGTTCAAACAAAGCGACGCTGTCGCGCCAGTATCCCGTCTGGACCCAACTGCAGACGCCGCACGCCAGCATAATGACTCCGGAGGCCAATCGCAGCCATGAACGGTGGAGTTTTCGTGTAACGGCAATTTCCGGCAGAACCCACGTTACGGCGATCAGGATGCCAATGACTGGCAGATAAACGTAACGGTCCGCCAACTGCTGTTGGCCGGACTGGACCAGCCCGATCATTGGAACCAGCGTGCCAAGATACCAGAACCAGCCAACTGCCAGAGCAGGGTGCGTTCTCAGCGACCGGAGGGCCCACGCTGTGATGAGAATCATGAAGACTCCTCCCACGAGGGCAGGCCACAGCAACTCGGATGCGGGGTTCTCTGCAACAAAACCGGGATGTGGATAGAACACGCCCAGTCCGGTCGGGCACACGACCCTGACCAGATACATCGGATACACAGCCAAAGCATTCAGGATGCGCAGATGCAGTGGAAGCGCGTCAGCTGAAGCAATCACTCCGTCCTGACAAAGAATCGTCAGGACGCTGGCCCCCACCGAAAGCAACAGCAGTGGCAGTTTTTCAAGCAGAAGTCTGCGAAAGGACGGCGACGATCGTGCGGTTTTGCTGTCGCTGTCGCCGGATTCCCGTGACGGCATTTGCCCTAACGGCCAGAAATCCAGCAGCAGCAGGACGAACGGCAGGGTCACAACCAGCGGCTTGGACATGAGTGCCAGCGAAAACAGACAGAGCATCAGCAGATAGCGCGGCACAGACCGTGCTCTGACAAAGGATACGTAACTGATGACTGTCAGCAGTCCAAAGAACAGAGCAAGCACGTTACGACGTTCGGAAACCCAGGCAACCGATTCAACATTCAACGGATGGACTGCAAACACTGCGGCCACAAACGCGCTGCGCCAGAAGGAGTCCGTGACCCGGGCCAGAAACAGAAACAACAGCGCGACATTGCCAATGTGGAAAAACAGATTTGTCAGGTGATGCCCCCCTGCCCAAAGCTCAAACAACTCGCAGTCCAGTTGATGGGACAGCCATGCCAGGGGATGCCATTGACTCGGACCGTGAATGCCAAATGCCCAGACAGAATTCTCAATTGTCAGCCCGCCAGTGACATGTGCATTCCGGTAAACGTGAACATCGTCGTCGAAATTCACAAATTCAAAACTGTGAACCTGTGCAAACACAGCAAGCGTCAATGCCGTCAGAACGACTAGAATGGACACATTGGTTAACGTATGCGATTTGGTTTTAGAGTCTTTCATTGCCTTTTCTTACGAACTTGCACGCATCTTTTCAGAGCGACAACGGAGCGATTCCGAGCGTAAGCTCGCATTTGGTTGCGGCCATGCCGCATTCATTGAGAGTGGGACACAAGGGATGATTGCAGCCATTCAGAAACAACATCAGCAGCGAGTTCTGTGCCATCGTCCGACCAGTGTCCATCCATGTTCAGATATGTCCCGGAGACTCCGTCGAATGGGCCATGCAGATCGATGGTCCGAATCGCATCACTCGCCGCTCGATCGACAAGCCGCGCAGCACTTGTGCGACATGTTTCCGTCAGCATCTGCATGTCGGTCAGTGGTGTCCACTGACCAATGATCCTTAAGTCGACCTGAAATGCCTCAGGGATAATCATCAGCGTAAATTCTATTTGACGTGCTGTGCAGAAGTTGTGTGCTTCCCGAACCCAATGCCAGGCCGCATCTTCTGAAAGCGGTGACCATTGACCGCCCCCGACCGACGCCGACCACAAAGCTGCCGACAGATAGTACGACCGAAACCGACCCTGGTCCGGATTGCGCAGCACGTCAAAGAATGATTTCATCTGCGTTCCATTCAGCCGAGCAGCCAGTGTGCTGCGCTGGCTGGCATTTCGGGTGTGATAGTCCATTGAATACAGAAGATCCCGCAGACCCTGATCGTCAGCATGGGCCATTTCGCTTCCCAAACGGGATTCCGCCGCGTGCAAATCGCCGGACGCAAACCATGCCTGAAGCACGGGGCGTTGTTCATTCGTGAACAGATGGTTTACGGCATGCAAGCCAAGTGATGACAATAAGGAACCGCGTGGGTAGACGGCAGCCATTCCGGCCGTAGTCTCAAGAGTCCGCGCCGGAGCAGAAAAATCGTTGCCCGAATAAACACACATCACACAATGATCAACGTCTAACGCCGCAGCGATGTTGCGGATCCGGTAGTAGTACTCGTCCGGATCCGTTGCCGAAACGCCAAGATTGATGACCTCCACGTCCGGTCGTCCGATCTTCGTTTCGACCCGGCTGGACAACGGCAAGCCAGCGGATTCTTCCAGAAACGAATCGCCGATGAACGCGATGCGGTACACACCCGATGTCTTGTCAACAGCATGATGACGGTCTCGCTGGCCCCAGTCATTCAGGTCATCATCCACGAATTCTGTGTGAGCCCATGCCCTGCGGGCAACTTCCGGGGGAACGCCATGCAAACCCAGGGCGGGCCATGATGGAATCGACGATCGCACGAACAGTTCAACCGTAACCAGAAGGACTGCGATCAGACACAGACACCAGATCGTTCCGAACGCCAGCCTTCTGCGACTCGATCTGTACAGGGCAAGCGCGGGGACCAGAACCATCAGCAGGAAAAGAACGGTTAACGCACCTGCTGAATTCACCGCCGCAGAATCGACCGTTCCCTGCGGTCCATGAGTTTCAAAAACTGTCAGATGGAGTAAGCCCCCCATGGCAAACGGCGCTGTACACAGGCCGAGATAATAGATCCCGCCGACGAACCGCAGCCGCAGACCGGAATTCTCCGAAACGCGGGCTGGTTTCTCCGTGGCAATTCCGATATCCGACTGCATACTTCGACACCGTTTCTCAAATACCCTGACAGCGGCCGTTATCGAATGGCCTGAGTCTAACGAAGTCCCAGCCGAAACAGCGTGATATCCCGAAGAATCGCCAAACCACTGCGTACCACGCGTACGTTGGACCGCCCCCCTTTGCGTGGCTCTGTGGTGACCGGAACATCTGCCACACGCAGCCCGGCACGAAGCGCCTTGACCGGAATCTCCACTTCGTACGAGTAGTTGTCGCTGACCAGATTGATCGACTCGATGGTATGCCGGGTCCATGCCGACATGCCTGCCAGAACGTCGGTCATGCGGTGACAGTACAGAACCGACGCGTAAAGACTTGTCACCATATTGCCGCATGACCGCAGCAACGAGTGATCGTGATGCGTGGACTGACGAGCAAATCGGCTGCCCAGACAGACATCCGCCCGTCCTTCCAGAATGGGCGCGATAAGCTTTGGAATTTCCTCCGGGAGAAATTGAAGATCGGCATCGATTTCGACCATAACGTCGGCCTCGGCTGTGGCGATTCCGGTTTTCGTGGCGTGTCCCTTTCCCCGATCATTGTCGTTACGAAGATAACGGAGCCGTGAGAATTCTTCGCACAGACGCAGCACGATTTCCCTCGTTCGATCGCTTCCCCCATCAATCACCAGAACTTCGCAGAGATCGGGATAGACTCCAAAAATCCGGCGCACACATTCTTCGATGGATGCCTCTTCGTTCATCGTTGCGACGAGAACCGTCAGTGTCAGTTGTTCCATGTTGTGTTGTCAGCCCCTGCGGATCAAAACGTCAGCGTCCGCGGATCAGTTCCTGCAAATGACGAGCCCGCTCGCGATGCTTTGCCGCGAGGTCGGGACGATTGTTTTCCTGATAGAGATACGCCAGACGCTGCTGAAAGTTGGGACGTAATGGGCTGATTTCCGCGGCCCGCCGGGCAGCTTCGATGGACGCAGAGACGTCACCCAGTTCTTCGCGACACAGACTCAGGGCATTCCAGGCGTCGGCGTATCGGCGAAGCTGAACCAGTTCTTCCAGCAAGGGAGCGGCATTCTCGACTTTCCCCTGCTGAAAGTATGTTGTTGCCAGCGTGAATAATGCTGTTGCCCGATCGTCGGGAGAGGCCGATTTCGTGGTCAGAACGGATTCCGCGAATTCGATCGTGCGTCGTTCGTCCCGCTGCCAGTATAATCTTGCGAGTGCCGCAGCGACGGCCGTATCACGCATTCCACGACGATACACGTCACCCAGAATCCGCTGTGCCTCGTTTCGATAAGCTTCCCCGTGCTGAAAATGCTCAGGCAGATCCGCGACCTGAAGGTAAGCCAGCCCCAGACCTCGATCCTGATCAATCTGCGACAGGTGCGAAACGTCAGCCATGGGGACCAGTTTTTGTGGTGCTGAATCGGTGGTTTTCTGCTGGGCGGTGTCATGAATCCCGATGCGATGATGGGTAAACGCAAAGTGAGGGATCTCGGTCGGTGACTCAGGCATGTGGCAGGCAACGCAGCTGTCGTCCGCCTGAATCTGCCGTCGTTCTGTGTCTGGCAAGCCGCAGGACTGTTCCTCATGGCATTTCAGACACGTATTGCGATAGAAGACAACCTTGCTGGACGGTTCAGGCTCGTGATGCGGATCGTGACACGTCGTGCATGTCATCGTCTCTGTTTCCTGATAGCAACGACTCAGCCGCATCTGTTCCATATGTCCGACCACCTGCATCTCTTTGCCCGGCGTTTCCAGACCATACGGAATACTGAAGTCACTCAGACGCAGACCGGGCCGAAAATCCGTCAGACTGCGTCCTCGAATATCGATCATCGCGGCGCCGTGCAGGTGGCACTGTGCACAGATGGCCTCGCTGTGCTCGCGGTCGAGTCGTGCCGGGTGAACGATGGACAGGTCCGGACCGTCCATCTGTGCTTCACTGCCGCGCATCGCCACATGGATCGAACCGGGACCATGACAACGTTCACAATCGATCGCCTGAGTGTGGATCTTTACGCGATGAAAACTCCCGGCCAGCGGTTCGGCCCGTCCCACGTGGCACAGCAGGCAGCGAATTTCTGTCGTTCTTTCGAAGCTGGAATTGTATTGTTCGTAGCCGGGCGAAAGATCCCATCCGGGACGGGCGTTGTACCACGTCACCGGAGACTGAATCAGAAAACCGTCTGCCTCGGCCAGGTAACTCTTCGAAAACCGGCCTGACCCAATGACCCAGCGCATGGGATATTCCGCCAGAATGTGCTCTTCTCCATCGGTCGTTCGAAACGACTCTCGGTGCCACAGTTGTTTCTCTTTGCGAAAGACGCGGTACCACCGATCGGCCGACGGGGCGTGAAACTCACAATCTTCCGGCTCATCGTCCGGATCGATGGGGGCCAACGCCAAACTATGAGCCGTTTGCTGATAGCTGCGGTCCTGGTCGGCATGACATTCGGCACATGCCTGTCGGCCCACAAATGACGCGTCGCTGGAGGTATTGAGGAACCGGCTAGTTGGGATTGGGGCCGGCGACGTGATTTTGTCGGCCGGACTCAGAGGATCAGGAGTGTGTTGCGTCGTGCTCCGGAACCAGAGCAACAGACCACCGACAGCACATGTGAGAATAATCCGGTTTCTGGTGATCAGCTCCAACGATCGCATGATTTCGACCAATGGCCCCTCGAGCTTTCGAATTAACTCGAAATACGATTCCCGGTGTTGTGTCAGCGTTCACCGGCAGCACAACTTCGAACCGGCAACAGTCAGTCGCCCTGGAATGAAGACGGTCGTGCTGGAATAATGGGTTTAACAGCCGGAAATCGTTCCCAGCGGTAAGCTATGCTACGCTGACGGCTTTACGGAAACAAGGACCGGGGTGCTGAGAGTACGCACGGAGCGAAGCCTGACTGCTTCAGCAGAGACTGCAAACTATGAGTGAAGCGTCCCCCGGAATCGTTCAACACATGTCCCACCATGGTTGGCGCGGCAAGCTGAAGGTCATTCTGTACTGTCTGCTGCCAACAGTCACCATCGTATGCCTCGCGGAAACGATTGTTCGCGTCGGTGGATTTGACAAGCCTCTGGCCGGATCAATTTTCTTTGGCAACCCGGGAAGTGTCGATCCGATTCACCAAAGTGACGCCACCCTGTTCTATTCCCTGAAACCCAACATTCGCACGACATGGCAGGGAGGGACGGTCACTACGAACGAATTGGGGTTGCGCTGTCCGGAAATTGGCCCGAAACAGGCGCACGAGTATCGAATTCTTTCGCTGGGAGAAAGCAGCACCTTCGGAGCTCGTGTGGAAGACGACCAGACCTATTCGGCGCAGCTGGAGATGTTGCTGAATGTTGGTCACCTCCAACAGCAGTACAAAGTCATCAATGCGGGCGTTTCGGGCTATACAAGTTTTCAAAGTCTGAAGTACCTCGAAACGCGTGGTCTCAGCCTGCAGCCCGACCTGGTTCTGTTTTACCATGAACAAAACGACGTCCTGCCCACGCCTTATTCCGACCGTGAGATTTATGAGTCGCGAAGTCATGGGTGGCACAGAAGCCTGGCGGAATTTTCGGCCGTGTACCGAGTCATCAGCAATGCCGTTGCCCGTCACAGGATTGAATCGTTACGCCGGGAGGTTGAGACTCCCGCATTGGCGGCGGCAGGTGCTTCTGATGGTTTTGCACAGATTGATGGAGGCCTTGACTATCCCAGCGAACGCACGCGGGTGTCGGTTGCGGAACGCCTGGAAAACCTTGATCGATTGGTCGACCTTTGCCGAACAAACCACGTTCAGCTTGTTGTCATTCATCCCACATACGCCGACTCAACCCGGCATTTCTGCGAACTTACGGAGTTTTGCGAAGGAAAGGGAGTGGCCATGTACGAAGCGTATGATGCGCTGCACCCGGTGGGCGTTGGCGTTCACGAGTGTTTCGCCGACGAATGTCATCCCAATCAGCAGGGACACGAAGCGCTCGCCAAAGGGCTTTACGAATTCCTCACGAGTGCTCAATGCCTGCCAGGTGAAGAACAGAACTCCAACGACATCGGCGTTGAATAAGGGGCTGGGCCCTGAAATTCTGCATCAGTGACTTGTGAAAATGCTGTGCTCATGGTCAGATAAGAACTCCTTCGGCAGGATGAGTTATATTCGAATCCGTGAGTGTGCCGACGTTCGGGACCTGTCAGTCTGAACTTTCACGAGTTCAACGACCGCTTCAGGCTAGAGCATTTTACTTTTTGTCGTAGCGGAAGCCGCCAAGGCTTTCGACCTGTCACTGCCGAAATTCTTGGCGAATTCCGCTACAGAACGACCGCGTGATTTTGAAAACTGCTGTAAGGCGAGAGGGCAGGCTGAAATTTCATTGTCCAGATTTGTAACTCTTCGTCTGAGACGTAGGCTCCACATGCCGGATAACGACAACAGCTTCACCAGTTTTTCAAGAGTCACCGCGCACCTGACTCTCTTCCTGTGCCTGATAATTTCCGGCAACATCGTCGGATGCGGCGACAGTTCATCTGTAAGCAGCAAGGCAACTCCCGCTGGCGCCGGTGTGCGTTTGTCAAAGAATCCGGACGGTGGAGTCAAAGGAGCAACATTCAGTGGGCCGCACGTTGTTGATAACGACGTAAAGGTTATCGCTGATTACTCCGACCTGAAGTCGATCACGTTTATGGAGTGCCCTGCCGTGACGGACGCGGCGATGAAGTCGCTGAATTCCCAGACCGGACTGACGTCGCTGATTATCAACAATACAGAGATCGGTGATGCTGGTCTGCTGTCGCTGTCCGCCGACAGCATGGCCAGTCTGAAGTCCCTGATGCTGACGAATTTACCAGCGACGGATGCAGGGATGTCGTGCCTTGCTGCCATGCCTGGTTGTGACGACGTGGAGTTGTTCGGTCTGACCATCAGTGACGAGGGACTGCAGCCGTTCAGCAACCTGTCCGCCCTGCGACGGCTGTGTTTGCAGAACTGCGGAAACATAACCGGCACCGGACTGAGTAATCTAAGTACGCTGTCCGAACTGCAAGAACTCGATCTTCGGGGGACGGTTCTCTCTGAACAAGGAATGCAGGAACTGGGACGTCTCGTTCAACTTCATTCTCTTCTCCTTGACGCCGAGAACACCACGGACGAAGGACTTGCCCAGGTTTCAATGATTACAGCGCTCAAGAAATTCAGTTTTACCGATGTTCCCGTAACTGACGATGGGTTGGCCCACGTGGCCTCACTACAGCAACTGGAAGAACTGAACATTTTCGAATGCAAACAGATCACGAACGACGGGTTGATTCATCTTGCGAAACTGAAATCCATGAAACGGCTGAGCCTGATGGAATGCCCCATGTTGACAGGGGATGGAATGGTGCACCTCGAAGCGATGACCGGACTGGAATTGCTGTCCGTGACTGACTCGCCTGTACCGGAGAAGGCTGTCAGAAGGCTGAAGGAGTTCATTCCGCAGTGCACAATATACTTCGGAATCACTCCGGCAACACAAAGTCTGTAGTGAGGCAGCCGCAACGAGAGTTGCTTCGCTTAGACTGCGGTCGGTCAGCATGGCTGACATGTTTTCGTGAAACTCAGCCGTCGCCGGAGGCAAAAAAACAATGTCGCTTGACAGGAATCCACTGAGACGGTGTGATTATGTATATTGGGTGCCGCGTCGCGTCGCTGATTCAACGATTACGGCGTTCTTCTGTTCTCGTACACATTTTGGGGAGGAGCACTATGCAACGTCTTCTGAAGCGTGGTTTTACACTGATTGAATTATTGGTTGTGATTGCGATTATTGCAATTCTTATTGCCCTATTGCTGCCGGCCGTGCAGCAGGCACGCGAGGCCGCCCGGCGTACTCAGTGCAAGAACAATATCAAACAGCTTGGCCTCGCCATGCACAACTACCACGATGTATTCAACGTGCTGATGCCTGGACAGATCAATCCCGGTGTCAACACCGATAGCCGGCTTCCATACACTTCCAACTGTGCGGTCGAGTGCCGGAACATTACCGGTTATGTGCTGCTGCTGCCGTACATCGAGCAGAACGCGTTGTACCAAAGCCTTGACTTTAATGTACCAATGGGTTCCGCACAACGCAGCGGTGGTGGCCCACCAACGAATCCTACCGGCACCGCGCCATTCGATCACAATGTTGCCATCTGGGAAAATACAGGCCCGCTTGCTGCATTTGCGTGTCCGTCTGATGCACCGTATCTCGAACCACGAGAAGTTAGCGGATCGAGGCACTACGCCATCAATAATGGGCACCGCACCAGTTACGCTTGGGCGTTGCATCGCTGGACATCCAACAATCGAGTTGCCTACAACGCAGATAATGCTACTCGATTGGTCAACGGACTGCGGAGCCTCACCAAGGCCGCAATCGGACTCAACGGTTCCGCCCGACTTACCGACATCAAGGACGGCACCAGTAATACCATGATAATGATCGAAACACCTCGCCATAAACACAGTCCTCATTTCGGACCCTTCTGGAACTCGTGGGTTTACACCAATGGCATTCAGCCGGCTCGCGGCATCAATCACGTTGATACTCGTTCTGGTCTGCCGTATGCCTTTGACGCTGGCAGTATGCACATCGGTGGTGCTCAAATACTGCTGGGAGACGGCTCTGTTCGCTTTATCTCGGAGAACACCGACCAGGGTATTGTGAACGGCCTGGTCAGCGCTGCCGGCGGTGAAGTGCTGGGCGAATTCTGACCGACCGTTGCGGCGTCCTGAAGTGGCAGGAGTCAACGGACACCTGCCGCTTACCGTTCGCGGGTGTTATTTCAACGACATTATGTCTGAGCCTTTGGGCTTAGTGACGTGGTTCTTAGCGTTTTTTGAGGGGTTCATCAGAAAATGAAACGTTCTTTGTTGCGATTAACGGTTACTACGTCATTTCTTGCAATGATTGCTTTGACACTGGGCTGTTCTTCGGACGACGGTGCTGCACCGCCCCGCGAAATGGGTAAGGTCACCGGCAAGGCAACGCTCGACGGAAAGCCGATGGCGGGTATAGAGATTATCTTTACCCCCGATGATGGGGGGGGAAATTCGTCCGCTGCCATGGACGACCAGGGGAACTACAGTCTTGAGTACAGCGGTGGCGGAAGAATCGGAGCGGTCGTTGGCAGCCACACGGTATCGTTTCGCGATGACGCCGAAGAGATGGACGGTGACATACCGCTTCCCGGTGGCGGCGAAGACGGGATTGGGGGTATTCCGGAAAAATACACCGAAGGGGTTAGCACAATTAAACGCGACGTAGCGACCGGAGAGCAGGTCATCGATTTTGAACTCACCAGCGAATAGATAACCTTTCGGAGTCTCGTTCCTCTCGATGTGTTGGGCTGTTTCACGAATTCATCCTCCCTGACGTTGTTCGTCAGGGGGGATTTTTTTGTTTCTTTATCCTTCAATCGTGAGCGCCGTTCAGGGATCTTTTCAGAGCGACAACGGAGCATTTCCGTGCGTCAGCTCGAATCGTCAGGCGGGCCGCCTCACCTGCGTTGGTTTTACGGAAGCGGCTTTCCCAGCGTCTGCAGCAACTGATCTGCCCGCCGACCGTGCTCCTCCGCGAGCTTCGTCTGCCCGCTCAAAGAATACAGGTGTGCCAGACGCTGTTGCAGATCAGCACGCCAGGGGCTTATGTCAGCGGCCTGCCGAGCGGCCTGAAGTGAGTCGTCGAACCGCCCCTGTTGTTCGTAACAGATGTCCAGCAGCAAACAGGTTTCGGCGTTTCGCTGAATCTGTCTCAGGCGCTCCAGAAACGGAATCGCCTGTTTGATCCTGCCGACGTCGTACGATGCGCTTCCGGCGATCCACAGCAGGTTCACGACTGTGTTGGGCAAAACGTCGTCACGTTCAAGAGCCTGTGTGGCATACGTAATGGCTCGTGCAGGGTTTTCGTGCCTGAAGCACAGAGCCAACGCCGCCTCAACCTCGGCATCGCCGCCCCCTTCAGACACAACTTTTTCCAGCAGAATTCGTCCTTTGTCTCGCGCCGCATGGAATTCGTCCCCGTGTAATGACTGATCCGAGAGATTGATCCAGGCGAGTCCCAGGCAGCGGTCCCTGTCAATGGCGTCCAGATTGGCGTTGTTCACGATCGGTTGAAGCTCACGATCCGAAACCACATCAGGCGTGGTATCATCAAGCGTGTGAAGACCGACGCGGTGATGCGTAAACGCGATATGAGGGATGTCGGCGGTGGGCGATTTTGGCATGTGGCAGGTCATGCAGTTGTCGCCCGTTGCTTCGGTTCGGCGGGTATCCTCAGCAACACCGCAACTATCCAAATCGTGACAGCTAAGACACCGTTTGCGATAGAATTCCATGGTATTCGCGGGCTCCACAGGCACGTGCGGATCATGACAGGAAGTGCAGGTGAGGGTCTCGGACTCCTGATAGCAGCGACTCAATCGCATCTGGTCCACATGCCCCACCACGCGCATGGTTCGGTCAGGAGTCTTGAATTCATAATTGACGACAAAGTCCTCCAGACTCAGCCCGGGCCGATAATCGAACAGACTTCTGGTGCGAACAGCAGCCGAAGCCGCCCCGCTGAGATGGCACTGAGCGCAAATATCTTCCTGTCGCTGGCGGGACAGTCGTCCGGGATGCACGATCGACGTGTCTTCTATTCCGGTTTCCCTGTGATCGGGTGAATTCCACTTTGCCACATGCAATTCACCGGGCCCATGACACCGCTCGCAGTCGATCGACAGTGCCTGGAATTCCAGACGAGCGGGAGCACCTGCAATTGACGTCATCTGTCCAACATGACACGTCATACAGCGTTGGTCGATCGGGCGTTCAAAGGCCCAGTGCTGCGGAACGTTGTATCCCTCGCCGGGTGACATGCCCCATTCACCACGGCTGGCGTACCAGGTGATGGGCGACTGCACAAGAAATCCGTCGGCTTCGATCAGGTAACTCCGTGTGTGTCGCCCGGACCCCACGAGGTACTTTGTTTCATGATCAGAGAGCATGATCTCCGGTCCGGTTTTCGGCTTCATGAATTCCTGATGCCGCATCTGACCGTTAAGCCGGACAACACGATACCGTCGCCCGGACGGTTCGTGACTGAACTCACCGTCGGGTGGTTCGCTTTCCAGTTGAACCTTCTGCAGGGCGCGGCTGTGGGCTGTCATTAACCAGGATTCGTGTTCCTGAGTATGGCAATCCATGCATCGCTCGGACCCGACATAGTCGACATGCCCGGTCGCATTCTGAAAACGTGTTGGAGAAACCGGTGGCGGCACACGTGGAATCACCACGCCGTGCGACACAGGGGCAGATTCTCTCAACAGCATCAAACCAAGTGCCGCCACCGCAACGATCAGAGCGGCAAAACACCCCACAGTCCGCCCATAGCCGAAACGACGGGTGATTCCCTGCAGAAATCGCATGATGTTACTTTCACTGGATGGTTCTGCTGAGTGTTTCGTTGGTCGGCCAGAGTACAGGAATCAAGTACTCTGCAATGTGTGCGGCTTTTTGCTGGCAGCCTTCTTCGTTGACGTGCGAACCATCGACCCAGTTTTCTGATGAAATCACGCTCGCCGGAAACGGGGCCATTGTCAGCTTCCGGTCCTCTGCGATCAGTTTCAGTACCTGTTCGTTTTGCCTGACGAATATTTCCTCCGGCACGTCATAATCGTCCGCCTTTCGATAAGGAACCAGTACTGCAGTGGCTCCATCTCGCAACACTTCGTCGATCAAAGTGTTGAGGTTGTGTGCGAACGCGGGATTGGTATCTATCGAATCGTTGACGGACTCCGCTTGATACCATGAAGTCGGCGAAACGCCGCCCACGCGATCGAGACGGACATGCCCGTCTCCGCCGCCATACAGCAGATAAATCAGCCCCAGCCCAAACAGCCGGGATCTCATGAGCTGCTGACCGAATGGTGAAAGTGGTCGCGGTAAACCAGGTTGTTCTCTCCAGTGGCTGTAGTCAGGTTGGTAGTTCGGCATTTCCGGGGGCAGCCCATCATTTCCTCCGGTGTTAATGATGACAACGTCCGGTTTGAAATAGTGGTACTTAAAATGATAGTGAGTGAGCAATTCCGCCGTCGTTGCATATTCCACTCCACCATTGATCACCTCGACAGACTTCACCTCTGGGGGGCTGGCGTAATTGAGAATCGTCTCCAACTGAGCAGGATAGCTGTCCAGAGGATCTTCGACACCGGTACCGTAGGTTGTCGATCCACCAAGACATAAGACTCTCACCACTCCTTCAGTTCGAGGAATTTGTACGGCAGGCCCCCGATATCCCTGTTCGTTATGCATGTTTCTTCCTGACCGATATCCCGGCGCTGGAACGTACAGCAAATATGGCTGTCCGATGATCCTTGCTGCGTGAGGGACTTCATTGGCCAGGTGTTCTCTTAGCATTTCAAGGTGCGGCGCGTTTTGGTGAAAATGGATGCGCGCGGCAACTTCTCCCAAAGCAAAAGCCAACAACAATCCTGACAGAACAGACAATCTTCTAAAGACGTTACGGCGGACATGACTTTGATTCGACTCGTCTTCAGTGCAGGGATGATCGGCTGACTGCGGCACAGGGGAGGGCATATCGATCTCCATCAAGGAATACTTCGCAGGTCTCATCCCGCCCATCACAACTTCTTCTCGCAGGTGCGGCCATCGTCGCTAACCGTGAGGAAGTAAAACGGTCAACGGCTTACTGAACCGATCTGCTCCGCGTTCATACAAAAAAGGACTGGCCCTGGATGTTTGTGTGCCTACACACAGAAATCGGTGTCTGCGGCAGGTATCAATGCTGTCGTTTGATAACGGTAAATCGAACAGCCTATCTGGACCGTTGGGTTTAACAGCTCTCGCGAACGAATGCAGAGCATATTCGAGTATAGCATCTGTACCTTTGATTTTCCCAAAGCGAAGGTGCCGGACCATGAGTTCCGCAGGCAACAACGAAGACCAGCATCTGCATGACTACAGCGAAGTCCCGGAACGCGACCGGAACAATGGCCGCTCCGGTTCAAGTCGAAATCGCCGACAAATCATGCTGGCCGCAGCGGCCGTGGCTGGACTGATTTTTTCAGGGTCGTACATGTGGTGGACCCGGGACGACTGGCTGCACGCCGACCACCCGATCGACCGGACGATGGAAAGATTCGATTATGATCACGCAACGATTCTGGCGGACCAGATTCTGGTGGGGAATACTAACGAAAATGGAATAACCCCGTTGATAACACCAGCCACGGTGTCAGCCACCGATGCATCATTTCTAAAAGATGACGACCGTGTGATCGGATTCCGTCTGTACAGGTCGGCACGAGCTTAGCATCGGCCAGGAAATTACTGTCGCGAGTTATTGGCGAATTGTCTATCGT
>JAPYTO010000134.1 GCA_029941865.1 Fuerstiella sp.
GTGATGCTGACGAAGAACTGACTTCCTTTGTGGACGACGTGTTGGCTCAGAATGCTGACTTTCGCAGTGTTCTGGTTTCCGATTCCGTCAGCCGGGACGACAAGCTTGGTCTGATTGAGCGAAGTCTGGCACCTCACTGTTCAGAGTTCTTTGCGAATTTCCTGAAGGTGCTGGTGCGGCATGGTCGTATTGGCCTTGTCGAACAGATTCGCGAAGTGGTGACTGAAGTTCAGGAGGAACTGGCGGGGCAACGGCGTGTGCAGATTCGTTCTGCGAAGCCTTTGTCGGATGGTTCCCGCAATCAGATTACGGAACAGCTGAAAAGCAAACTTGGATTCGATCCGATTCTTCAGGAATCGATCGACGAATCTTTGATCGGCGGCCTTGTGATTCAGGTCGGTGACACTGTTTACGACTCATCTCTGCGAACCCGCATCAAAACTTTGGCGGGTCGTTTGACGGAGAGAACATTAAATGAAATTCAAAGCGGACGAGATCGCTTCAGTCATCCAGAAGGAGATTGAAGACTTTCGCGGTCAGATTCAGACCGCAGAAGTTGGTCGCGTGATTGAAGTAGGGGACGGCATCGCCAGATGTACCGGACTGTCTACGGCAATGGCGGGCGAGATGCTGGAATTCCCTGGCGGAATTCGCGGGCTGACCTTCAATCTGGAAGAAAACAGCGTCGGCGTGGTGATTCTGGGGGACTACCTCAAGATTACCGAAGGCGACGAAGTGAAGTCCACCGGTGCGCTGCTGTCAGTGCCCGTGGGTGACGCCATGCTGGGGCGAGTTGTCGATCCACTGGGTAACCCCGTGGACGGCAAGGGCCCGATCATGACAACCGAAACACGCCCGGTTGAGCATGAGGCCGTTGGCGTGGCTGGTCGTCAGCCCGTCAAGGTGCCGCTGCAGACCGGGATCAAAGCCGTTGACTCGATGACGCCGATTGGTCGTGGTCAGCGTGAGTTGATCATTGGCGACCGCAAGACAGGCAAGACCGCTGTCGCGATCGACACGATTCTTAACCAGAAGGGCGCGGGCGTTAAATGCGTCTACGTGGCCTGTGGTCAGCGAGCCGCCTCCGTCGCGGGCGTGGTTGAAGTCCTGCGTGAACACGGGGCCCTTGACTACACCATCGTTGTGGCATCCAGTTCTGCCGATCCGGCTCCGCTGCAGTACATCGCTCCGTATTCCGGTGCGGCGATGGCCGAGCACTTCATGTACAACGGCGAAGACACTCTGGTTGTCTACGATGACCTTTCCAAGCAGGCGATCGCCTATCGTCAGCTGTCGCTGCTGATGCGTCGTCCACCAGGACGTGAAGCGTTCCCCGGGGACGTTTTCTACTGCCATAGTCGACTGCTGGAACGAGCTGTCAAGCTGAGCGATGAACTTGGTGGCGGTTCCATGACGGCACTGCCGATCATCGAAACACTGGAAGGTGAAGTTTCGGCCTACATTCCAACAAACGTGATTTCGATTACGGATGGTCAGATCTACCTTGAACCGGACCTGTTCTGGAAGGGGATTCGGCCCGCGATCAACGTCGGTATCAGTGTTTCCCGCGTCGGTGGTAACGCTCAGACCAAGGCGATGAAGAAGATTGCCGGTTCTCTGCGGCTGGACCTTGCGGCCTTCCGGGAACTGGAAGCGTTCGCTCAGTTGGGTACGGAACTTGACGCAGCCACACAACTGCAGCTGGACCGTGGTTACTGTATGGTCGAACTGCTCAAGCAGGGCCAGTACGCTCCACTGAACGTCGCCGACCAGGTCATCGTGATTTATGCCGGTGCAAAGGGCTACTTCGACAAAGTTCCGGTGGCCGAAGTTCAGGCAACGGAGAAAGAACTGTTGAACTTCATTCAGACGGAACACGCAGACATGCGTGACAAACTGATTGCAGCAGCGGCATTGACGGAAGAAGTCGAAGGCGCACTTAAGAGCGCTCTGGAGGCCTTTAACGCTCGACAGGCGAGCGTATAAGTTTCCGAAATGAAGTGGCTTGTCTGACGCGTGCCCAACGGGCCGCGATTTACAAACCAGGTATTCTCGCGGCCCGTTGGGCAGGCGGTTAATCGAAAAGAAGAGTCAGTCTGACGTAACTCATGGCTAACGCACGCTCACTTGTAAAACGACTTAAGTCGGTCCGCAACATCCGCAAGATTACGCGGACGATGGAGCTGATTGCGACCGGTCGTTTCAAGAAGGCGATGGACCGGGCCACCGAAGCCGCCGCATATACAAAGAAGCTTTCAGAAATTGTTGGCGACCTTGGCAAGGCGGATCTGAATTTCTCACACCCACTGCTGGAGGAGCGGGCCGAGACAAAGAAGTCTGTGCTGCTGGTGCTGACGTCCAACCGAGGTCTCTGTGGCGGCTATAACGGGGCCGTTCTTCGAAACACGCTGCGGCACATCAAGCAGCTTAAGGAAGACAGCATCGAGTACACGCTGGAGGTTTCGGGGAAACGAGGTATCAAGTTTCTGAATTTCCAGCAGATCGATCTCGACCGCACCTACATACATTTTGAGGACAAGCCCACATTTGCGGAAGTGGACGAACTAGGACTTCGATACGTCGATGACTACATCGCCGGACGCATCGACCGACTCGATGTGTCCTACACAAGGTTCGATTCCATTTCTCGACAGGAAGCTATCGTCGAATCCATCCTGCCTCTGTCCAGCCTTGCCGGCGACAGTGATACCACGGGTGAAGGTGGCGGTGCCGGAAGCGTCGACTACGAATTCCAGCCGTCTCCACAGGAGATTCTGGAGGAACTGGTTCCTGCCGCGTTTCGTGCCAAACTGTTCAAATGTTTTCTTGACGCAGCCGTCAGTGAGCAGATTGCTCGAATGGTTGCGATGAAGGGTGCGACTGAAAACGCAGACGAAATGGCAGCCACTCTGAAGCAACAGTACAACCGAGCACGGCAGGCGTCGATCACCTCCGAACTGGCCGAAATTATCGGTGGGGCAGCCGCACTGGAATAATTGACAGAAGAGTACGCCGGAACCAGCCTCGCGCGGTTTCGGCACCAACGATATCGCGGGATCAGCGCTCCGCTTGTTCCGGCCTACATGAGTGACAACGTATCAACCCGAAGCGCAAGCAAGGGAAAGCAAAATGAGCGAAGCAAAAACAGGTGCGGTGAGTCAAATCATCGGTTCAACGTTCGACGCGGAGTTTCCGGAAGACCAGCTTCCTGAGATCTACAACGCCTTGAAGATCGCTGCGACCGTCAAGGGCATCGAGATTGATGTCACGGGCGAAGTTCAGCAACATCTTGGCGGCGGCAAGGTCCGGTGCGTTGCTCTGGGCAGCACCGACGGGATGGTTCGCGGCATGACCGTCACCGATACGGGTGGCCCGCTGACGGTACCGGTTGGAAAAGGAACACTCGGCCGAGTCTTCAACGTCACCGGCGACGCCATCGATGGTCGCGGCGATGTGGAGCATGAAGACAGATGGTCGATCCACCGGCATCCACCAAAGCTGGAAGACCTTTCCTCGAAGACCGAACTCTTCGAGACCGGAATCAAGGTTGTCGATCTGCTGACTCCGTTCGTCCGCGGTGGTAAAGCGGGACTGTTCGGTGGTGCGGGTCTGGGCAAGACGGTGATTCTGACCGAACTGATTGCCCGTATCGCGAGTGCTCATGGTGGTTACTCGGTCTTTGCCGGTGTGGGTGAACGAACCCGCGAAGGCAACGACTTGTGGCTGGAAATGCAGGAAGCAAAAATCGGTGACACCGGCCGATCGGTCATCGAACAGACATGCATGGTGTTCGGTCAGATGAACGAACCGCCGGGTGCTCGTCTGCGAGTTGCGCTGTCGGCTTTGACAATGGCCGAGTGGTTCCGCGACACGACTGGTGCTGACACGCTGTTGTTCGTAGATAACATTTTCCGCTTCTCACAGGCCGGTTCAGAAGTATCCGCTCTACTGGGTCGAATGCCATCAGCGGTCGGTTATCAGCCAACACTGGGCACCGAACTGGGCGAACTTCAGGAACGCATTACGTCAACCAATAAGGGGGCGATCACGTCTGTGCAGGCCGTCTACGTGCCTGCCGACGACCCCACCGACCCGGCTCCGGCGACAGCGTTCTCGCACCTTGACGCTTTCATTTACCTGGAACGAAAGATTTCGGAAAAGGGTATTTATCCGGCCATCGATCCACTGGGATCGTCCAGCCGAATTCTGGACCCTCAGTACGTTGGTGAGCGGCACTACAAGATTGCTCGTCGAGTTCAGCAGAATCTGCAACGTTATCGTGAGCTGCAGGACATCATCGCAATTCTGGGTGTGGACGAGCTGAGTGAAGATGACAAACTGGTTGTGCATCGAGCTCGCCGAATTGAACGCTTTCTATCACAACCGTTTCTTGTGGCGGAGGTCTTCACCGGAAAACCTGGTAAGATCACCTCGCTGGAAGACACCATTCGCAGCTTCGAAGAACTGTGTGATGGCAAGTGGGACCATCTGCCGGAATCCGCCTTCATGTACGTCGGCGTGATTGAAGAGGCAGAAGAGCAGTACAAACAGATGCAGGCAGAAGCCAAGTAATCACAGGACACCATCGTGGCTGACCTTCGTTTAGTTTTAGTAACACCCGAAAAGACTCTGTTCGATCGCGCCGTGGCGTCGATTCGGGTCCCTATGTTCGACGGTAGCGCCGGGATCTATCCCGCTCGAGCTCCGCTCGTCGGGCGTCTGGGGATCGGCGAGTTGAAGTTGAACGGCACGGACGGTGGCAGTGAGTCGTACTTTGTCGAAGGCGGCTTCATCCAGGTAAAGGGTGAGCAGGTTTCCGTCTTGACCAATGGTGCGATGCCGGCTTCAGAGATCAGCCGCGCAGCGGCTGCGGCGGAACTGGAACAGGCACGTGCCGAGAAGGCCACGTCGGAAGAGGAGTTGAATTCGCTGGCCAGAAAGCTGGAGCGAGCTCGCAAGCTGGTCAGCATGGCGACCGTCGATTAGACTTCGGAAATGAGTTATGACAGAGCACTAGATGATTAGTGCTTCGTCATCGTATAGCTCAGGGCACTGGTAGAGCCAGTGGCACACATCTAAACAGAGCTGACGCTGAATCAGTTCCGAACGTTTATTCGGACAGACCACCGAAGGTGGAACCCATGGCCAAAAAATTTGACGCTCGAATTGACGATCTGGTGATGGAGACCCGCACTGATTGGGATCCATCCGTAGGCGATCTGTCAGCAGAAGACCGCCGCTGGGTCTCGACTGCGATTCACAATAATCCGCAGAACGCAATTAATATTGTGTACGAACGCACCCATACCGGTTTCACTCGCACAATCACCGTGACACTCGAAGACATTCAGAGGTTGTACCTCGCACGCGAAGAAGCGTGAGTGACAAGGACGGCTGACGTCGAAAGTCGTCAGGGTCACTGTCCGCTTGACGCGTGTGCCAGAGCGTTACGACGGCCGTCTTCGACACGAATAACCCTGTCTCATCGGGCAACACTGCAAGGGGCTTTTCATGGATCGACGCACGTTCCTGCAGGCTTCCGCGTTGGTGACAGCCGCGGCTGCTTCGGACACTTCCCCCGCCTCACCGGCAGGCAGCGCAGACGAAATGCTGACAGCGAACCTGAATCCTAAGGTTCAGCATGCTCGCGAGGTGGCGTTGGGGATTCTGAAGCCATCAGCCAAAGAGCTTGAACACGGTCTTCGTCTGCATGCCGAATCGCTCGTCTTTGACGCTTACGGGTTTTCTCCACGCTCCGCCCTGGATGGCGATGCATTGGCAGCTGCTGTGGAAGCGGGTGCATCGCCCGCTGAGCTGAAGGACATGCGCGAAGACATGACGATGACTCGTTGTGTCAGTAGTCCCGACGAGCAAAGCGAATACCTTGAGGCATGGCGAGCCTCAGGTGTGACGTGTATTTTTCAAAATGCCGGTGAAGAAGGACAGGATCCGCAGCGACTGATTAAACGTCTGAGCCACTTTACGTACGCAACCGATATGCTGAAACAGTTTGTCGTCAAGGCGGCTGTCCCGGACGACATTTCGGAAGCGAAGAAGCAGGGCAAACATTGCCTTTACATGACAGGCAACGGCGTGCCACTTACTCAGCAGTGGGTGTCTCAGGAGGACGAACTTCGCTACGTCAACGTCTTCTTTCACCTGGGCATTCGGATGATGCATCTGACGTACCAGCGTCGAAACATGATCGGTGATGGTTGCGGAGAAGAATCAAACGCCGGTCTCAGCGATTTCGGCCGTTCGGCGATTGCGGAAATGAATCGCATTGGTGTCATTCCGGATTGTGCACATTCCGGCTGGCAGACCAGTCTTGAGGCAGCGCAGGTGTCCAGCAAACCGGTCGTGGCCAGCCACTCCGTTTGTGGAGGCATCTACCCTCATATTCGCAGCAAACCGGATGAGGTTATCAAGGCCATTGCTGACAGCGGTGGCTTTATCGGCATCTGCTGTATTCCCCGCTATTTACGTGGTACGGGAGATATTGCTGCACTGCTGGATCATATCGACTACGTGGTCAGAAAATTCGGCATCGATCGAGTCGCCATCGGCACGGACGTGGCCTACACGTCGCAGAACTACGCGGCGGAACGCAGGAAAGTGCCTCGTCAGCCGAAGGGACGAGCTGAATTCCGATCGTTGTGGCCGAAGGATGATTTCAAAACCACCGCAACCATGACGGACAGTATCGCCTGGACGAACTGGCCGTTATTCACCGTAGGCATGGTGCAGCGCGGCTACAGTGACGACGACATCCGCCAGATACTGGGCGGCAACGTCATGCGGGTTGCTCGGGAATCGCTGACGGCGGGCTGATGCGATCAGCAGGAAAACGAAATGACGGGGCCGGGGGTTCCAATTTGCGGACAGGTGCTGCCGCTTCAGGCAACCGCTGTGAACCAACACGGGGTGCATCCGCCGCAACGACCTTGACCGATTGCACCGGGCCACGAAGGCCCAGTTCGCACTTGAACGCACAGTCTCGCCCATGCCGTTTGGCGTCGTAGAGACTTTGATCTGCCGCCTGAACAATCTCCAGCGGGTCTTCCATCAGGCTGAGATCATGTGCTACGGCAGCTCCGATAGAAAGAGTCGGTATCGGGCGCGGAATTGAAGGGTCCTCGTTCAACTGCCTCATGCCGGATTCCAGCCGATGCACAACGTGATCGATTTCGCCCGGTCGGCAGCCGCAGCAGATCACTGCGAATTCGTCGCCGCCGAACCGAGCGACAAGGTCGTAGGATCGCAATGACTTTCGTAATGTCGTGCCCACGACGTTCAACGCAGCATCGCCGGCAGCGTGGCCGAACTGATCGTTGATCGACTTGAAGTAGTCCAGATCAATCAGAACCACAGCCACAGAATGTCCACATCGTCTCGCTCGATTGCATTCGGTCTGCAGGTGATTATTGAATGCGGCTCGATTGGGCAGCCCCGTTACAGCATCACCATGTGCGTGCTGCAGCGTACGTTGAATGGACCGCCAGCTCACCAATACGTCGTTCTCCGTGATGACTCCCACCAGGACACCGTCTTTGGAGACTTTTGTGCAATGCGTTTCTGTGGTGTCGGACGAACGGGACGTCGATTCCGGAATCTGAATGCGACTCTCCAACACGGATTCCACCGACATATTCATCCATCTGGTTAATTCGTTGTGATCACGACACATTACTCGTCTCAGAATATCTTCCGCCGACAGAACGCCCATCGGGTAACCATCTTCGTCCTCAACAAACAGGAACGGCTGACCGCCAGTTGCCGATTTTTGCAGGACACTCATTAGCTGAGCGTCTGAACGGACGCAGCAGTCGTCCCGGGATATCGTCGCCCCGTGCTGCAGATGTGCTTTGTGAAATTCCATGGTCGCCATTGAAGCCAATCGGCCTCATTCTAAGGGGCAGTTTACTTATTGTCGTGGACGATACTGGCTCGTGGGAGTAACGAAACTGCTATCAAAAAGCGTTCTTCGCGGCCACAAGTCAGCGTGAAACGCTGTAAGGGGCAGTCAAGCCAGAACGTTGGAGGGCGGACTTTGACAATGTCTGTCCCGTAACTTCGCTGAACTGAAAATGGGGTGCGGAAATCGAGGCTGACTGCGAAGATCTGCCAACCTGATAACCGTAGACTTCCTTAATGATGCCGTCCTTTGCTGCGAAACGATGCTGACAGCCAAGACAGTGTGCAATCATTTTCTGCTCTGTGAAAATCGCCTGACAATCAGAACACTGCAGGCCGCCGATCGTCTGTTCAACCTCAGATTCCGAACCGACCTGAGCACAGGCGTCGTGGTGAATTAATGCGTGTTCCTCGACCCACGGACCGCCGCATGCTCCGCAGCCCGGACGAAATGTCGGGATCGCCTCACATTCCGGACAAACGATAATTCGATCCAGCAGTACCTTCGTTACCGCATCGTCGGTTTCCCAGCTTTCCCGCCTGCCTTCGTATCGACCAAATGAAAAGCGATGCGATGCCGGATCGAGTGTCGGGTAAAACATGCGAGGCTCCTCTGCCGATGCTTCGACGGTATGCGCCGTATCAAAACGGCGAAGCTGATCTGACGGTACGATGTTGGCGCGCATTCGCAACTCACGTGGCTCGAACGGATCCAACAGCAGGTGGTTTGCTCCTGCCGTCAATATGTCTGTTCCCAGTTCCAGTTGCTCTTCGCGCAGGATCGCCATCACCGTCAGTTGTGCCAAAGATTTTGTCCGGCGAATCTGACGGCACAACTCACGACCATCAATGCCGTCCGATTCGCAGCGCAAGAGTGCCAGTGTGATATCCGGACATGATTCAATGACCTGCTGTGCCTCAGCCGTTGTTGCTGCGATCACGTAGGGACGGTCAGCATCGACAAGTGTATCGACGATGGTCTGTATCGTCGTCGGATCCTTGTCGGCAATCAGTACGCGTGTCATGTTTCGTCCTATGGCCTGAACGGAATTATGAGCGATGATGTGTCAGTAGTGCGTGATCATTTTGGAAACCGGTCGCGACGCGAATTCCTGACGACGTTCAAACGATGAACCCGGCGGCAGGTTGTGGCGGAAACACACGGTTAACAAATTCAACGTAGGTTGTAAAAAAACAACACCCTGGACGTCTCCTGTTGACTGAAACGAATTCGGGTAAACAGTCAGCAACTGGACCAATTAGTCGAACTGCGCGCATGGTGCTGAACGTACCGTCTGGATCGGTGCCCGCCGTCGCAGCCAACCCGCCGGTTGCCGGAAATCAGGTGTGGAAATCGGCATCTTCCGAACAGATGGACAGAGCAACGGATCGATCCGTGGATCACCTTCCGGGTTCTCTGCAAGTGCCGTCACGTTGCAAAAACGCAACCTATGATGTGAAAGGAACGCGACGCACTGACGCTGCACAGCCGTATGGATCCGGCGAAATGTGTTTGCTTCGCACGCTGCGTATTCCTGATTGCTATGACGTTACACACCACGAAGCGGGAATCCAACATGAGACCGTCAATCGCAAATCGCAATGTTCGTCGCACTAAACGAGCTTCTCTGCACCAACGAGCGTCTCTGCAACCGTCTTTCTGGACATGGCCGCGGTTCCTCGAAAAAGGCCAATCCGCACCGGATTTGCGACTTCTGCAGCAAGCGATTCCGGAGTTGACGGCTGAGCTGCGAATGCCCAACGGTCATACCGTCGACGCGGCCATTTGCGCGCTGTCCGAACATGATCTTGTGCTGAATATTCCAAGCCACAGTAACGTGCCGGCGCGCGGACAGGTTGTGGAAGTCACTGTTTGCTGCGGTGAACGGAAGGTTGTGACAACTCAAAAGTGCATATTGCACTGGGCAGGTATCATCAATGGCATTCCCGTTGTCGCCGGATTCGTCCTGGATTCGCTTGGCGACGCGTTACAGCAGTGGACTTGCCACGACACACAAACGGATATTCGCTTTCCCGTCGTTCTTCCTGCTGTTGTTGCCGTCGACTCTGATCATGATGTCATGGGGCAGATCGTCGACTATTCGCTTAGCGGACTTCGTCTGGTGACGGAAGAACCCATCGAATTGGAAAAGGATTTTGCGACCACGGTCAGGATGCAGCATTCGTCAGTTCAACTGACGATCCGACCGCGATGGGTGCTGGATACTGGTGAGGGCCACCAGATTGGATGCACAATGCCCTCAGAACAGGGTGTCCTGTTGGCCTGTCGATTTCACGCGCAGCCGACCAGTCAATCGCCTCCGCTGCGTCCGCAAACCAGGAATTGGAATGGAGCAGGGGAACGAATCAACGGCGAAAGTCGGTTCGGCTTCGAGTCTTCCATCGACTGATCGGCGGTCCGGTCGGGGTCTGTTTTTCCAACCGTGAGCGGTATGTCGCAAGGGCGACCACGAAATTCACGTCGGAAGACTTCGCAGTCTCTTGATAACGTCCTGAATTCGGCGGGCGGCTTCCGCAATCTCATCTGACGTGTTTTGGCGACTGACGGAAAATCGGACGGAACTCAGGCAGACATCTGCTTCACATCCCATTGCCAGCAACGCGGGAGCCGGTTCGGCGGATCCACTGGCGCACGTGCTTCCCAACGAACACGCCACGCCCTCCAGGTCCAGGTTCACCAGAATCGCCTCACCACTCAACCCGGAAAACGCAATGCTGAGCGTATTGGGCAGTCGCGGCGCATCGATACCATGCACGACCGTTGGTCCGCAGTGCTGCTGCAAGTGACTTTGCAGTTGATCGCGCAACGTGCGAACGTGATTCCCGTGCGTCGAATCCTCGGCTGCGAACGATGCCAGAGCCTTTGCCATCCCTGCGATCAATGGTACAGGTTCCGTACCGGCCCGTCGTCCTGATTCCTGGTGACCACCGTCCAGCAAAGGCGGCAACGACACGCCGCGCCGCAGCAACAGACCGCCGATGCCACGAGGTCCGTGAAATTTATGAGCACCAAATG
The DNA here is from genome assembly GCA_029941865.1 of Fuerstiella sp. Taxonomy (GTDB): domain Bacteria; phylum Planctomycetota; class Planctomycetia; order Planctomycetales; family Planctomycetaceae; genus Fuerstiella. The sequence goes on from JAPYTO010000134.1 coordinate 10,952, forward strand.
CCAGTGCCGTGGCTTTCAGTTCGCGAAAATTGACGGGGATCTTGCCCACCGCCTGCACGGCATCAATCAACAATGGCACCTGATGTTTTTCGCACAGCTGTGACAACCTGGAAAGATCCTGAATAACGCCTGTCTCGTTGTGAGCCAGAATGACGGTGACCAGCTTCAGAACGTCCCACGGCAAGTCATCTAACTGGTTGTCCAGCAGTCGTCCGTCCGCATCAACTTTCAACGTGATCAGTTTCAATCCCGCCTGTCGAGCCCGCTCACAGCCGGCGATCGTCGCCGGATGTTCGCCGTCCGTGAGCGCAATTGCGCCCTGGCGACCGAGTGTCAGTCCGTAGATAGCCGCGTTGATGGACTCCGTGCCGCCGCTGGTGAAAATTACTTCCGACGGATCAGCACCAAGGATTTCAGCGATTGCATCACGACACCCGTCCAGCACCGGCCGTGCATCACGGCCGAAACTGTGCTGACTTCCGGGATTGGCAAACGCTGTCTGCCATGTCACGGCCATCGTTTCCGCCACTTCAGGAAGAATCTGAGTGGTCGCGTTGTTGTCCAGATAGATTCGTTCCCGGGACATTAACTGACTTCCGCCAGTGACCGTTCCAGCAGTTCTTTGCTGGCTTTAATGCCGGCGTACTCATCCAGCTTTCCGCCTTCGTATTCAATGCCGATCCAGCCTTCGTAGTCGGAATCCACAACGATCTGCATCATCTTCTTATAGTCCGTCTCTTTGCCCCACCGAGTGTCAACAGTGACGAACGGGCGCGCTTCATCGAAATCGTACGTCTTGGCGCTCACGGCTTTGGCATAGGGCAGCAGTTCTTTCGTGCCTTCGTAACGGTCGTACCATTCGTTTTTGTTCCTGTCGATGCCGAAGTTGCCAAAGTCCGGCAGCGTTCCGCAGCGCTTGTGATCGACCTTCTCCATAACGGCCGTCAGCCATTTGCCATTCGACGACAGCCCGCCGTGATTCTCCACAATTACGTCGATGCCGTGCTTGTCACCAAATTCCGAAAGAGCTCGCAGGCCATCGGCTGCGCGGTGGATCTGATCTTCATAACTGCCTGAACTGCCAGCGTTCACACGGATGGCGTGGCAACCCAGTTCCTTGGCGGCTTCCACCCACTTGTAGTGATTTTCAACGGCTTTGACTCGCTGTGTCAAACCCGCCGCCCCCAGCTGTCCTTCACCGTCAATCATGATCAGCAGTTGCGTGACGCCATTATCAGCCGCTCGTTTGTTCATTTCTGCGAGATAGGACTTGTCCCCCGCCTTGTCCTTGAAGAACTGATTGACGTATTCGACTCCTTCGATGCCGAACCTGTCCTTTGTCGTGGCGGCGAAATCAAGATTGTCCAGTCGGCCAGCCTTCAGCTCCTTGTGCAACGACCACTGTGCCAGGGAAATTTTGAAGCTGCGGCGCTTGATAACGGCGTTCAACGCTGCAGTGGTCTGCCCCGCGAGACCTGCGGCGACAAGACCTGCGGAAGAAGCGAGAAACGAACGACGATTGGCGGAAGAAATCATAAGTCACCTTTTAACAGATATGTCATGCGCGGCGTGGGACTGCCGGTGAAATTATTGAGCACAAATCAGTGTGTGGATGTTACCAGCGCAGCTAACTGGTCTGGGGGCAGACTGCAGAATAATCTGCCTCATTTTCGGGCTACAGCGTTCTGCGCTAACCTGTGGCCGCGAAAGACGCGGTTCAGGCTGAGAAACCAGCATGCCCACAAGCCAGAACGGTTCACGAACAGAAGTACACAGTTCCAGGGCTACTGGGCCGCTTCGAGAACGTCGATACTGCCACGGACAACACCGTACATCGCGACCAGTCGTTGCGTCGGTGAGGGAATCGTTTCGTTTATGGCGGTCAGAACCTGACTCAGCATTCCTCGGCGAGTCATCTTTCGAGTCACGGTCTCGAAACAGGACTCGCGCCACGCAGGGTCTTTCAGCTCGCTGACCGTAGTCAACAGGACGTCTGGCATGTCAGTTTTTTCCGCGACGCGTGCGACCAGGTAGACGGCCGTCGCCGCCCGCAGACCTGGCACGCTGGAGCCGTTCTCAAGCGCAGTCACTCCTTTTGCTGTGCCGTCGGTCTGATAGATTTGAGCGGCAGTGACCAGACTGTCAACGGCTGCGAATTCCGCGACCGCGTCGGAACGGCCGGAAATCAGTACCGCCAGGGAAGTGTCCACTGTCAGCGCCTCGGGCAAATCCTGACCAGAACACGCCGCGGCAACAAACAGCAGACCGCTAAGTCTGTCCAGTCCGATTTCCTGTCGAAGACCATCATCTGCAGCCATCGCCTGTTGCACGATCGTTGCTCCGCCATGTTCGACAACACGAGCCAACATCGTAATCAACCGCAGCCGTCGCTCCTCGGCGGCTCGTGAAAAACGGTCGACTCCACTGCGGTAGGCGAAGAATTGTATTTTTTCCTCCTGCTCCTGATCAGACAGGCTCAGAGCTTCAGCGATTTGCTTCTGCACTTGCCTTTCACTTTTTTCGATTTCGGTGGACGCTCTTCTGATGTCAGCCGTGGGTGGAAGCACGGACGTCATGAGTTGATACATCGTTTGAATACTTTTTACGGCAGCAGCATCATCGCCTCTTTTGACGCACGCCGTTGCGAAGTCGGCAATGCCCTCTGCCTGAAGTCTGAGTGCTGACAGATTCGGAGTCTTTGCGGCGATAACTCCTTCGAAGCCGGGCATCGGCATGGTTGCCGCATCGGAGAAAGCGGATGCTGCCTCAGACGCCTTCGTCCAGAAGGTGTCGGCGGCATCTCCCTGCGACAACACAGCCCTTGTTCTCATCGCCACCTCAGTACCGTTCGCTGCTGCGGCTGTGACAAGAGACTCTTTTGCCGCCACGTCTGCGTTCGCAGCGACCATCTGGCCAGCAACGACGGCAAACGTATCACCGGCCGTGAGGCCCTGCAGCGATGTACTCCACTGCACCGCCGAGTCCCATTGGCCGAGCACCGCGAGATGCAGGCCGACAGCTGTGATCATGGGTTCGTTCCATGAGAATACTTCCAGCGGCGGCAAGGGCAGGCGACCTGCGTCGGAGAGCGAGGATGCCGTGGAAACCCAGGCGGCATGTCGCACTGCATCGATCTGTGAAGCAACTGACCGATCGCGCTGCAGACTGGTAATGAGCGTGGTGGCTCCGACAACATCGTCGGAATCAACCAGCACCGCTGCCAGGGCGATCGCAGATTCCAGGGCAAGGCCTCCGGACTTTGGAATGCCCCCTGCCAGGGACTTTGCATCGCCCAGAAGTTTGTTCGCAGCTGCGTCGTCTCCCGCGATTCGCTTTTTCCAGTACTCGGCCGTCACCGGTTCAATGCGATAATAGGCCGTGTCGTCTCGTCGCGACTGGCTGGCCACGAACTTCATCTGTTCGAATTCCTTTTTTGCTTCGTCCGGCATCCCCAGACGAAGCCACGCATCGCCTGTCAGCCGTCGACAGAACGCCTTGTCGCGATGGCCGTTCTCGCGCGCCGTTCTGATCATCGTATTGACCAATTCGATCGCTTTGCCTCTGTGGTCGATCCCTTGCTGCGCGGTCGCATCCTTTTCAGCCGGCTTATCGTCGACAAACTCTTCCACATCGTCGTTGCCATCGGAATCGAACTTTGACATGTCGTACGGCTGATTCAGCTGTGCCTCGTCACCCGACGGACGGTTCAGCAGGAAAACCAACCCGAAAGTCGCCACCAGCAGCACGACTATGACAATGCCGTACATCACTACGGGATTCTTCGCCGACGGCGGTTTCGTCAGTTTCTTCTCAGTCGCAATCGCCTCGTCACTGATTCTCGCAGGGGCTCGGGTCTCGACTTCCGAATCTGAACGCGGTGCAGTAAAGACTGGAACCATGCACTCTTTGTTCGCGCATTTGACCTGCTTGCCGATGGCTGACTTTGGGATGAATCCCTGTGTATCGCACATCGGGCAGACGACGCGATGCAGCCGCCCCTTCACTGGCTTGCGAGCACACTGAATTGCCTTTTGGGCAGTTGGGCTCTGAGCAACCGCAAATGGATCGTCACTGGAGGCAGCATCGGGCTTAGCCCTGGGTTTTTCTTTCCTGTCGGCCGTGGCTTGCGGCTTCGCAGCTTTTGCTTTTGGTTTGGCGGCTTTCGGCTGACCAACTTTTTTTGAAGATCCGTCCATCGCGGAACCGCAGAACGGACAATCCTGGGCATCGTCGTCCAGTACAGACTGGCCACACGAAGGACATGTTGGCAGATCCATGACAATTACTCTCCGAGGTGAGCTGCTTCTGCCGGACAGATTCGGCGGAATGCACAGCTGATTAATGATTCGATGGGTGATACACAGTTGACCGGGGCTGCGGTGTTCAACAGATGCATCGTTGTGACAGGGCGAGTCCGATTTTATCCCAATGGTCTGCCGAACGCATCCGGTAACGGCCTGCCTCGGCTTTATCTTGACCGGAATGATACGAATACTCAAATGTTCGATTGACCGGGAAACACGGCCACTCGAAGCAATCCCACCGTCATCAACGCCGATTGCAACGATTGTGACAGTCAATTGCACTGCGCAGGCCATGTTGGAAATCGGTGGGCATGACGTCTCCTTGTGCAGCAGATTCTACCGCTCGGCGATTTCGACGGGGACTTCGTGTGAGAAGTTATGGATCGTTTCGGATGTCCAGACTAGGCAGTTCAGCGAATTGGCTGCGAGCTGGCTAGCAACACCTGTGGAAATCCGGGTGTTTTAACGTCTGTGCCGGTGGCGCCTTCTACTTCCGGTCACCATGTAGGCGATACCGATTGGGGATACCACCTTTACCTGCTGGTTTCAACAACTGGAAAAACGATGAACTTTACATCGCGATCGAAAACTCGTTCCGCTGCTCGCCGCCGTCACCAGGTTGGCAGCCCGGCCGAAATCGAAACGTTTGAGGCACGCCTGTTGCTGACGACACCGGACATCCTGACGCCCACAGGGACCATTGCGGATGCAACACCCGAGTTCACATGGAAAGCTGTGGACAATGCAGAAAGCTACGACTTGTGGGTGACAAGTCTTGAAACGTACGAGCCCGTCCTGATGGAGACCGGCATTGTCGGAACCTCCTTTACTCCAGCGACCGAACTGTCTCTGGGCCGTATCCGAATCTGGGCGCGGGCAAATCTGGTCGGCGGAACAATGTCCGCCTGGTCCCCTTCGTCCGAGGCACTCATTCGCTCTGTACCCGTCGTGACCGGTCCAGCTGGTCAGGGGCCTCAGCACTTGACAGCCGACAGCACTCCGGAAATTACGTGGACTTCTGGTACGGCTGCAAGCCAGTTTCAGATCTGGGTCACGGACCTGACCGCCAAGGCCAATGCCGAAGCGGCTGCAGCCGCGGCCGGTTTGACGGACCCTGTCGACACGGCGTTGTACGCTCAGCAATACACGGTGGAAAATCGAACGCCGGTGTTGGACGCCAATGGAGATCCCGTTCTGGATGCCTTCGGCGACCCGGTCCTTAACCCGGAAGTTCGTTCGTTCGTGCTGACTCAGGATCCAAACGATTCGACCAGTGCAGAACGTGAGTTGGCAACCGGCCGATATCACATCTGGATCCGCTCCATCGATCTGAGCGGTCGCGTTTCGGCGTGGAGTGCGGCCTATTCTTTCGATGTCGGAACCATGCCGCAGAACCTGTGGCCGAATGCTCCATCGTTCGAAGACTCACTTACTCTCAGCTGGGACTCGGTTAACGGTGCCACTCACTATGAAGTCTACGTGTCCCGCCCCGGAATTGCCGGACCGTTCTTTCGCTACACCCTTGCTGCGACCGCCAATGCCACCACGCACTCAACCAAAATTCTGCAGTCTCAGGCGGGAACGCCGGTCGTTGATAATGGGGACGGCGTGCTGACTGACGGTGAAATGCTGCGACTTGACGCAGACGGCAACCCGATTCCGTACTTGCTTGCGAACGGTGACTACGACTTCTGGGTGCGAGCTGTTAATAAGGGCGAGGGCCTGCCCAACGTGTATGGTGTGTGGAGCTCCACAACCAGCTTCAGCACTCTGGTCGGACCAACCATCACGGCACCGGTGGCCGATCAGGGAGTCGTAACGGCACTGCAGCCAACCATCGAATGGACGCCGATCCATGGCACGGCGCGGTACGAGATCCTTGTTCACAAATTCAGCTCACGTCCACCGTTCCTCGAAGCGACAAATATCTCGACAACTTACACGTTTACTGAAACACTGGCACAGGGCCAGTACACGATCTGGGTGCGAGCCGTTAACACACGCGGCGATTTTTCGCCGTGGAGTGCGCCGTATACAATTACCGCCACCGGCGGGGCACCAGTCGTCACTTCGCCTACAGAATCGCAGGTTGTTGATTTTCCCGTGTTTACCTGGGTGGCCGTCGACGGAGCTGCGTCGTACGAAGTCTGGGTCTCGTATCTGGGAGTTGACTTTACATTTATCAATGTGGAGGGCATCACGGGAACCAGCTACATGCCCATCGATCCGACGGACCCGAATTCCGTGCCCCTCAACGCTGGCGACTATCGAGTCTGGGTGCGAGCCATCTTTGCCGACGGCACCAGAGGGCTCTGGAGCAAACCTGTGAACTTCGTCGGTGGCATCGTTGTTGATACGGACGAAACTCAGAATTCGGTCGAATTGGTGACGAGCGTTGAGGTTGACCTGGTCGCCGCAGAAGTGCAGCAGGTCACCCGATGGGTGCCTGAAGACCTGCCCTCGCAGCAGCCAATCGAATCAATCGGCGCGGATGAGACGCCGGATGGTGGTCCGGAATCTGACCGGGTTGATGATCCTGCTGCACTGATGATCCAAAATGCAGCGACAAACGCCCTGCCTTCCGATGTTGTCGCTCGCATTGCTCAGGAGTGCGTCGACACGGAGTGGTGGGACAACGCCAATTGAAGTCGGATGAGGCAGCGGACAGACGCCAATTGGGTGATTCCGCACGGTCTGGCATTCAACGGCGGATTTCCAGGTTCCCCGCAAACGACAAAGTACGCTGCAACCCCTCCGTATTTGCAGTGTCTGGTTGCCCGAGGCACCGGGTGTCCGTAAAATGACCGCTTCGCCGCGGCTCCACGCCGTCACTCGCTGTAGAGAATCTGTTTTCGCAGCAAATTCCCATGTTTTCTGACAAAGTCCCGTGAGATGAGACACGTTCTTTCTGCGCTGGTTGTGAATCAGCCGGGTGTCCTGGCCCACATTTCCGGAATGCTTGCATCGCGAGCATTCAATATCGACAGCCTGGCCGTCGGCGCCACGGAAAACGAAGAGTTTTCTCGCATCACGTTCGTGGTGAAAGAGGACCGGAAAAAGTTCGAGCAGGTCCGCAAGCAGCTCGAAAAAATCGTCACCGTCGTGAAGGTCCAGGACTACGTGGAACAGGAATTTGTCGAGCGTGACCTGATGCTGATCAAAGTCAGCACTGCAAACGGGCAACGTTCAGAGATTCGTGAACTGACGGATATTTTCCGCGGCCGAATTGTGGACGTCGGGTCGGAACACGTGATGATCGAGATCTCCGGCCAGGAGAACAAGATCGAGGCTTTTATTGACAGAATGCGTGAATTCGGCATTCTGGAGATGGTTCGAACCGGTCGAATCGCGATGCTGCGTGACGAAACGATCACTCAGGATCTGCCTCCGGACGTAATTCCGGAATGTTCAGAAGCATCCGCGTCCTGACCTGATCTTGCCGCGTTCGTGCTGTATTCTGGCTTCCGGAATCAGAGCGGCGACGCATGTCCTGACAACCTGCAGGTGGCCCTGCGGCAACCTTCCGGTGGCTGCAGATTCGAGAGCCAGCATTAGCTTCGCCCACCGGGCAGCCAACCCAACAACCAGACATATCCAACTTCACTCTTCAATACCGAGAACCGTACTCTCAACGAGGTCAATTCGATGGCAGCTAAAGTTTATTACGATGACGACGCAGACCTGAGCCTGCTGAAAGACAAGACAATTGCCATCATTGGCTACGGCAGCCAGGGACATGCTCAGGCTCAGAACCTGCGCGACAGCGGGTGCAACGTGATCGTCGGTCAACGGCCCGGCGGACCCAACTACGACCTCGCCAAAAGCCATGGTTTCGAACCAATGTCTGCGGCTGACGCGACTGCCGCGGGCGACCTGGTCAACATTCTGCTGCCGGACGAAGTCCAGGGCGACGTGTACCGCAACGACATTCGTAAAAATCTGAGCCCCGGCAATCTGCTGATGTGTTCGCACGGATTCAACATCCACTTTAGCCAGATTGTCCCGCCTGAGGGTGTGGACTGTGCACTGGCAGCTCCCAAAGGTCCGGGACACCTGGTCCGCAGCGAATACGAAAAAGGCGGAGGAGTCCCCAGCCTGATCGCTCTCAGCGAAGGAGCTTCGGAAACCTCACGTCAGCTGGCTCTGGCTTATGCCAAGGGCATCGGTGGCACGCGCGGAGGCGTCATTGAAACGACGTTCGCCGAAGAAACTGAGACCGACCTGTTCGGTGAACAGGTTGTGCTGTGCGGCGGAGTTTC
>JAPYTO010000135.1:0-13105 GCA_029941865.1 Fuerstiella sp.
TCGACGGATTGTCCGAGCTGCCGCTCGGAACCTGTTGGTCCACTCGCCCTGGCCACTGCGCGCGTTTTCCACGTCTCCAGGACTTGCATTGCGCGAGGTTGTCCTGAAGCGCCGCCGTCCAGTCAGCGGTAGCGGCCTCATTGGGCAGTGCCTGTTTCTTTTTCATCGTAACCCGAAGCGTGAGCGAGGAGAGAATTGCGTCGATCGCCTCGCTCACGCTTCGGGATACGAAAAACACTGAACGAACGAAACAAGTGCGCTGCCCAACTAAGCATTTGTACGGATACGTACAACTACGTAACCGACGCTATTTCGCCGAATTCCCTGCGTCTCGCTCCGTACTAACAGTAGCGGAACAAATGTGACCGAGCATATGTCGACCGCGTCGTTTATACGCCCGAGACGGGAGGAATCTCATGCAGAATACACTTACCAGACAAACGGGTAACACAATGTCGTCTCAGCACGGGAGTGCCGAAAACGAGCTTGATGCCCTCTACAAATCGCAGCATCGGGGGCTGTGGGCTCAGTTCTATTCGTTCTGCAGCGATGCCGAGCGAGCGACCGAAGCGCTGCAGGAGGCGTTTCTTCGTCTTCAGCGGCAGGACCTGTCCGCCATCAAAAGTCCACGGGCATGGCTGTTGCAAGTCGGACGAAACTGGCTGCGCGACGTCGCTCGACGAAAAAAACGTTCTGACGCGACCGACGCTCAGCTCAACGACGTTCCGGATTTTGCAGAGAGTCCGTCAGCGATATTTGCCCGCGTGGAGACCCGGCAGATCGTACGAACAGCGTTGGCCCGGCTGCGCGAATCGGATCGGTTGGTTCTTTCGCTGCGGTATGGAATGAATTGGTCAGCGGCACGGATCGCCAAAACGCTCGAGTCTAAACCCCCGGCCATCGACATGCGGCTGTGCCGAGCCCGCGGACGACTACGCGAGATTCTGGCTGAGATGGCTCCGGACCTGGCAGACGCGAATGCTTAGACAGACAACAACGTGGAACGGGTGTGCACGCGACGGCTTCATTATTCTTCCGAAAAACGGGATGTCGTTCTCCCAGCACAACTGTGGCAGTATCCCCCAAGACGCCATTCCGGATGTCGGTGTCTGTCGCGCAGGAATTCCGTGCGATGAACGCAGCGTCGAAATCAATGACATACATTTCGAACTGGATGTGGTGGCTGCCTCTGTATCAGCGGCCCCGAGAGTCGGTGAGTACGCGCGACACGATTGACTGGGGAATGTCCGGATTTGGCGTTGAAACGAGCCGGTCGGTGGCCAGTGATGCGTCCGGCGACTTCGTGTCCACTACAGAACCCGGAGGTAGAAGAATCAGATAATCTGAGCACATGCAGCATGAGTGGCAAATCAGAGTCTGTCGGTATACGCTGGCTACGGGTAGGCGGATCGACGTGACTCAACAGGCAACATGCATTGGGTTGCCCCTTCTAAAACAGGAAACCAGACCATGACGCGAATCAGAACCGCAGCACCATCGGTCGCCATTGTGGCGTTGATTGCCGGATTAATCGGGTATCTGCTCGGCTCTGGCCGGGCGTTCGAGCAGCCACAGGTGCACGCAGCAGCGACGTTGGTCACGGCAGCAACGCCGGCGCTGCAAACCGACAGGGGCGAGCCTCTGATTTCTCCAACCAAAGCTCGGGCAAGGGATTTTTTTGCGCGCCCAACAGCGAGGACCTGGACCCCAATGAGATCCGGATCATCGCCTGTGGCACTGGAATGCCGACTCCACGCCCTCATCAGGCAGCCGCGTGCTTTCTGATGGAACTAGGTAACGGCGATAAGTTCATCTTTGATATTGGTGACGGATCCGTGGAGAGGATGTTTGCACTGCAGATTCCCACTGCGTTCCTCGACAAGGTCTTCATTGGGCATTTGCACGGCGACCACTTTGGCGACATCGGCTCGCTGTATGTGGCGGGCGGAATCGCGGGTCGCTTCACACCGTTGAGAATCTGGGGGCCCAGCGGTGCCAAACCGGAACTCGGCACCAGGGCAGCCATCGAGGCGATGGAAAAGATGTTCGCATGGGACGTCGCCGGCCGTCTTGGTCAGACTGACGTTCGCGGCTTCGCCACCGAAATCCACAAGTTCGACTACAAGAAAGAGCAAATCGTCTTCAATGAAAACGGCGTCGTCATCCGCTCGTTCCCTGCCATCGACGGTTCCGTCAGTTACTCCCTTGAGTGGAACGGGCTGAAGGTTGTCTTTGGCAGTGACACCTTTCCGAATAAATGGTTCATCCAGAACGCCCAGAACGCAGACCTCGCGATTCACGAGTGCTTCATCGCCGTTCCCGACATGATGGCCAAGTTTCGATCCACGCCCGAAGCGGCCTTGCAGGTGGGAACTAAGATCCATACCGCGCCGGAGGCCTTCGGGAAGGTCATGAGCATGGTGAAACCGCGTCACGCTGTTGCCTATCATTTCTGGAAGGATGTGGACACGACCCCTCGTGTGCTGGAGAGCGTGCGTTCCACCTATGATGGACCGCTCAGTCTGGCGGAAGACGACATGGTCTGGAATGTCAGCAAAGAAGGAATCCGGGAACGCATGACCTTCTTCGACGAGCATTCGGTTAACCCTCCCCTGGCCTATGCTGCCGAACCGGTATCTGCTGAAGACCGCGTTGGTTACTCACCGGAGATTGAAGCCGGACGACTTGATATGAGGGACGTGCTTGAGCCCATCTACAAGAAGGCAAGTAAGGCTCTTGGCAGAGAGTTCGAGTATCCCACCAAGTAGATCCACGGGCACTGTGATGACGTTCGCTCACGCCCCTCCGTGTCGGACGATGTGGGGATGCACACGCAAACGGCCGCCAAGGACCTGGAAATCGATCATAAAACGAGTGCCCATGACCTGGTAGTTTCCCGAAACGACGGGCGTCGCGTTGTTTGTCAGCGTCGTGCGGCGACCATCGATTTGTCCCCAAATATAGTTGCACTGCAGACGAGTGTGAGAATTCCAGTACCAGTTGAGTGCCAGTGTCAGGCTTTCGCCGACACCGCCCTGAATGTCACTGTCGTTGAAGTCGGCCCGCGAAAGTCGCAGGGCGATTTGCCATGCGCCCAGTCCCGAGCGGACGTCGCCATCGCACGTTCTGACGCAGAAAAAGTTTTCAAACGGTTCCATACGGTCAATCGTGCCCAGTCGGCGGTCCCACGGAATGTGTTCCCCCGTCAGAAAATAGGAGAGCGCAACGTATCCGCCGTTCAATTGAATGTCGCTGCCGGACGCAGCGTCACGCTGAAGCTGGATGTTCATCCACTCGCCGACCACTTGCAGCGGTCCAACGTTTAAGACGGATTCAACGGCGAACAGGCGATACGACTCGGCACCAGCGATCAGGCCTGTATCGAGCCAGTCTGATTTGGTCCGTGCTTCCGGCGTTGTTTGAAAAACAGCCTGATTGAGGAGGGTATTTCCGTCCGGGAATGCCAACGTACCGGCCAACGCAAAGTGTGCGTAGCCGCGACCATTGGAACTCTCGTCATACCAATATGTACTGGCAAGTCGTCCTGCAATTTCCATCTGAGCGTCATCGCCCACGATGTCATTTGTGTCCTGAATCTGGACCATGTTGAAGACACCGTACTGCCAGTTCCATGCCTTGTCTGGTGAGGCTCCGTAAGACGCCAGTCCGATGCGTCGGTTGGCGGTGTTGAACGCCTCCACCACAAATGGCCGCTCCAGAAAAGTCATGAAGTTGCTGCTGTTGAGGTGTTCCAGGCCGCAGGGACGTTTCTGGTTTCCGATTCGCAACGTGTTCAGGATCGGTAGATCGTCCCATCCCAGCCATGCGTCGCGAATACGACCACCGTCCTGACCACTGAATTCAAGTTCCAGGCGGTACGACATATTGTCCGGTGGAACGGTGCCGTGGATCCCAATGCGTGCCCGCCGAATCAGAATGCGATTTTGTGGGATTTCGTCGAAATCTCAGGTCTCGATGGCATTGATACCGGGGGAGGACTTCGGATATTCCCAGCCATCCCGTTGAGGTGCGCACGACAGCTGCAGCTATGATTTCACTCGGCATTTCGGTGTTCGCACAACCGGGGAAATCGTCAGGTTTTACGCAGTCGTCACCATTGATACGCACTCTTACGCAGCCGTATTGCTACGGAGAACCCCGCTTTTCGGCTGGTCGCTTGTGTTTCCGGGTTAGACCCGGGGGCCGCAAAGCGTCAGAAAGACATGCAGTTGGTGTTTGTGGCAATATGTTGCATGAATAAACGTGCGTCATGTTTGTGGGCTGCTGACCGGGCTGTCCCTTTGCGGACAAACGCCGACTCGCACGCGGTACGGTGCACCATGGTTGCTATCCCGTAGCAGCGAAAGCTGTGTGTCTCGCCCAGGCGTTGACCACTGGAGGAACCGGATGTTCCGTATCGCCTTTTTGATTACACAACTGTGCGATCATGGTCTGCGGTCTGTCATGCACGTTGGTCAGTGTCCGATGCTTCTCGGCTAAAGAAGTCTTTCGTTGCGACACACAGAAAGACACCAGCCACGGTGCACAGCACAACGCAGAAGGCAATGCCAGCTCCCGTGGCACCGTATTGAAGTCCAAGGACCGAGGTCAGCACCGCCATCATGACTGCGGCGACGACCGTCATTGCAATGACAAAGACGCTGCAGCCCACGAAACGCAAATACACCGGAGCCAGAGAGAACATGGTCCACGCACAGGCACCGGCGGACACAAAGCACAGCGCGACATAACCTGCACGGAATTCCGGGCCGTACAGTCCCAGGATTTCGCGGCCAAAGAGAAGCATCGCCAGCATGAAAACAACGCATCCTGAACCGACGAATATGTACCTTTTGTTTCTTAGTCTTATTCCCTGTTCGATGTTCCTCTGCTGCACAAGGACCGACATTTCAGGCTGAAAAAGTTTGTCGGTTGATTTCGACAGCAACAGGATCAGGCAACCTGTTTCCAGAGCGGCGGCGAAGTATCCGACTTCGGCCTCGGCTACCGGCAGCAATTCCAGAATCACGAGACTCACCCGAAGAATCCAGGACATTAAAAAACTGATCCCATGAAGTAACCGCATTCCCTCAGCCATTCCGCGCGATGGTAGTCGGGTGTCGTCGAGAACACCTGATGCGGAGAAGTGCGTTTAAAAGCGATCGCACATAAAACCGTTCCAACGACCGAACCGATTCCAAAGCATGTTATTGCAATCCCGGCGTTCACATTGCCTAACCAGTTCCCCGCCGCGACCAGCAGAATCAAAGTTGTACCGGGAATGGCCATGCGGGCGATCAATGTCCGGTTACCGCAGCGCGATTGGCCATCACAAAATCCACGCCGACTCCGGCCAGGGCTGCTGCCGGAAGAAACAACGCTGCAATGCCCAGCGGATAGTCCCAGAAGTTGTTGTCTTCGACTCCTTCCCACACGGCGACGCATGCTGCCAGCATTACGCTGACCAGCAGAGTTGCCCGCAGACTGAATCGCCAATAGCCGGAAGCCAGCGGCCACTGCTCGGATGCAGCATAGCCGGGCAAAACCTTCAAGGCGTACTTGCCCACACCTGCTTCAGCGACGGCGGCCAGTAGACTTAAAGAGGCTATGGCAACGGCGTAGTTCTCAAATGCGGCAGCTCCCAGAATTTGTGCTGCCGTAACGGACGCTGCGTAGCCGATACCGACACCCATGACGGACAGGACCACAAGCAACAATGCCTTGCCGGACTGAGTTTCGCTATTCCCGTTGCCGATCTTCACACTTCGTCGATTTTCACTATCGTCAGACACCTGTTCCTCACGTTCAGAAGCGATAAGCGACAGCCGCCGTCACCTGTTGCCGTGGTCCAACTCCGCCCTCCACGGTGACGTTCCATGATGGCGATGGCTGCCAGTTTGCGCCAATCAGAAAGTTCCAAGGATCCTCAAACTCCTGGTCAACTTCATATCTGATCGGGTCAACCGCCGTCCCGGTAAGCAGTGTCCCTTCCAGCAGGGTTCGACTATCGATGTACATTGTGCCGACCTAAAATGCCCCTTTCAACAGGCCTAGTCGTCCCTGCACTCCTGTGCGAATGCTGACTGTGTTCTTTTTGATCTCTGAATCAAACGCGTCTAAATCTGTCCTTGTATAATTGGCGTCGACCGCAGCGAACCAGCTCTTGTAACCGACAACCAGAGTGGAGCCGACGCCGTACGTGGGACCATTGAGCTTGACACGGACCGGCAGCACAATTGTCGGCGGACCGGGCCCAGGCTTCGGAATGGTGAGATCCGTGGTGGAATCCACCCAGGTTTCGCCGAAGACACCGTAGACATTGAGAAATGGAAGAATCCAGCCAGCGACGCGGGTGACAAGTGACTGCGTTTTGGTTTCGAGATTGTTCAATGTAATAGGTGCCACGACCGCGGGATTCGCACCGTTGAAGCCAACACGCACTTCGGTCACAAGCGGGGTTGTCCACATACTCGTGAACGCCGCGGTGACGCCAAACGGCAGAGGAAGTTCATGGCCCCGGTCGAGTGCCAGATCGGCTCGCATCGGGAAAAAACGCCTTTGCCCATATACGTCGCAATAGCCGGACAAGATTTTCTGCACGCAGGTTCGCTGTTGTGCGACGACTGGTGGGCAACAGCCGTTACCCCCGCTCTCGAATCCGATTCGTGGTTCAGGCAGCTCTCCTGGAAGCTGTCGCATTCCGGGTTGCCATGTCGGAGCGGACTGGCATGTCGAAGTCGGTGGACAACATTCAGATTGATAAATCGGGATAGCGCCAGCTGGCTGGTACAACACCGTTGACTGATAAGGGCCAGCGGAATGGCACCATGGCAACTGGTGATACGGCGGGCGGTACTGACACGCGGTGTATTGCGTCCCCGCGGGTCTGAAACCGCTGCCCGCCTGGTATTGATTCCACAGCTGTGAATTCTGGCCGTTCACAGACCCCGTCGACAGAATCGCAGCTGCAATCGTGAACAAATGGAGATGCCGAAACAACGGTCGCTTCATCCTTGACGTGCCTGTGCTGCGACTTCAACCTGGATTTCAGAGAGGCGCGAGCGACCGGGGGTTCAGGAGAAGTAAGCTTAGTGAGCGCTGCTCACCAGACTTTAAGGAAATCGCACATTCAGCAATCGAATCCCATGGAGGAAACTTTCAACACTTCGAGAAGCGGCAAAAGCTGCCGCTGTGAATCCGAACGGGCGTTGCGTTACTGCTGCAATTCGATCACTCGATGGTTGATTCATCGTATGGCGTCAAACTGCTCTTCGCAGGCAGATCCTCGGGCGCTTCCAGAATCCGGTCCAGCGTTTCCGACAGTCTGACAATCGCCTCCCAGTTTTCGGTAATAATGTCCTGCGAATGCGCCAGATTGTTTCTCAGACGTTCCAGCTCTTTGACGACTTTTTCGATCCACTTGCGGGATCGGTTCCAGTAGCGTTCGCGAAGTTCTGCAGAACGTGCCAGCAGCTGACCTTTATCACCAAACTGCAGACAATCAATCAGATCAACGGATCTGTTGCGGCGCGAACGCTCATTCTGTAACTGAACAGCTTTCTCGTAGCGGGATGCTGTGAGGATTTCGGCCAATGCTTCATTCCCATAGGACTCACGAACGACCCGGGTAATCCGCATTTCCACAAGCGTCACCATGCCAAACAGCCACATCCGCATGGGGGCTTTTTCCAGGTCGTTGCGAACAATCGCACCGACCGGCTGCCCAAGCGCCGTGACAGTCAGAAAACGATCCTGATTCAGCCTGGCAACGATATCCTGAAACGGGGCGGAACTGGTGATGACGATCTCTTCAGCAAATGGAATGACCTGTTCACATAGCGGTCGATCGTCGATGTCGTCCTGCTCAACATAGCCCGTGATCAGTCCGTTGACCCGGATCCCGACAACTCTCAGAGGTCGGTTGACCATGAAGTCGCGAACGACCTGAACGTCGGTTGTTGCATCAAACGAGGCAAGCGGTTCGGCCAGATCTCCTGCGGAAAATCCGTCCTGAAAAACGCGTCGAAGACTTTCTTCTGTGGGATCTGTGGGATTGCTCATCTGTTTACGTACTGCAGAAAGGTCAAATGAATTATTGAAGACGCCACCGATGAGAGGTCGTCAGCGCTACCGGCCCTGTCGGGAGAGGCTATGGGTTCGCAGCATAGTGCGATACGTCAGGTAGAAACACCTGTGGTTCGGCAGTAATGTTCTCATTTACGTGGGATGCCATGAATCGGCGCGAGTGAAAAAAAGTGCCGAACACCTTACACTTCGGTGACGAGGCCTGGCTATTGGGCTGGCCGGAATTATTGCGTCAAAACTCAACGGAAACGTGTTGTGGACCTGACTTATCGATTCGACCCGTACGCTCCGATCCCGATGCGCGATGTGCCGGATTCAGACGCCGCCATCAAGGTGCTTTCCGAAGGCAATCTACAGTTTGCTGAAATTGTCCGCCGCATTCAGGACACAATGCAGGGGAAGAAGGCAGAGTCCACCGTAATCCCTGAGCATCCGATAACATTGGGTCTGCCTGTGCTGCCAGGCGTCGTCCTGACGCAGTCGCCATTTGCGGTGGTGTTGTCCTGCGCTGATGCTCGCGTCAATGTGGAGAGACTTTTCGGACAGTCTTTCAACAGCATGTTCATTGTGCGGATTGCTGGAAATGTGCTTGGAACAGATTGCCTCGGCAGTGTGGACTATGCTCTCAAGCATCTTGCGGACAGCCTGAAACTGGTCGTGGTGCTGGGCCATAGCCAATGCGGGGCCGTCACGGCAGCCGTCGATTCCTATTTGACTCCTCAGGACTTTGGTGAAATTGCATTCACTCACCCGCTGCGATCACTGTTGGATCGCATGCAGATCGCCGTTCGGATTGCTGCGACGACGCTGCAGTCGCAGTTTGGGACCGACGTGTCCCAACACCCGAACTATCGAGACGCAGTTGTCGAAGCCAGCGTCTTTGTGAATGCTGCGGTTACATCATTTGATCTGGCCCGCGAAGTTGAGAATCTCCATGTGGGCGGCATGAAAATCGTTTTTGGCGTTTATGACTTTGAATCATTATTGGTCCAGGCCATGCCATCGGTTGTCCCGATTTCCGCTGAAGCGGCGGCCTGCTTTCACGACGCTCCCCGCAGCCAGGATGAATTCCGCCAGCTGGCGATCGAAATTGTTCAGGTGGCCGCAGCACGTCAGGGGATCCGCCTCTGATTTTTCGTTCTATTGCTTTTCTGCGGTATCTACAGGTACGGCGTCAGCAGGCGTGCCAGGCCGTCACGAAGTCGCACGAAAAAGCTGCGTCCATTGACGTCCGCCAGTTGCAGCTCACGAGCCGACCGGGCCTTCGCGTCTACAATTTCATTCAACCTGCCTGCCAGGTGTTGGTCATAACATTCCACGTTGAATTCAAAGTTCAACCGCAGGCTGCGCGGATCCCAGTTGGTTGATCCAATCAGCGCCCACACACCGTCGACAATCATCAACTTGGTATGGTCGAAGGGTGGTGGTGTGCAGTACACGCGGCACCCCTTTTCCAGAATCTGCCACAGCTGGGCCGTTGCTGCCCACTGAACCAAAGCGATGTTGCTTGCGGACGGCACATAGATCTCTACTGCCACACCTCTCATCGCCGTCACGTTCAACGCCTGAATCAGAGGTGCTTTCGGCAGAAAGTAGGGCGTCACGATGCGCACGCTCTGCCGCGCACTTGCCAACGCCGCGGCCATTAAATCGGTCAGCTTCTCGAAGTGTTCATCCGGTCCGTGTTCGACTCCTCTCGCCCAGACTGTCCCTGCCCGGGTAGCCTCCGGGAACCAGCCCTCACCGGAGATGTTCTCGCCGGTGGTGAACGCCCAGTCGATCGCGAACACAGTCTGAAGCTGAGACACAACCGGCCCCTGAAGTCTGAAATGCAAACACTGAACGGGCTCCGTTGGCTGCAGAGCAAGGCAGTGGCCTTCGCGGATGTTTGTCCCACCGGTAAAGCCGACCGTGCCGTCCACAACAAGGATCTTGCGGTGGTTTCTCAGATTGCTGTACGTTGGAAGTCGCGGAATTCGAGTCGGCAGAAAGCTTTCCGCAGTCAGTCCGGCAGCTTTCAACTGGTGAACCATGTTCGGTCGGCTGTATTTTGACCCGACGTCGTCAATCAGTACTCGAATCTTAACCTGTCGTGCGTGTGCTCTGGTCAGTGCCTGCAGAAATTTCTCGCCGACGCGATCGTAGTCAAAGATGTAACTCAACAGCGAAACTGAACGTTGAGCCTTGTCAATCGCTTCAATCATTGCGGGATAGGCCTGATCGCCGTCAATCAATACCTCGATGTGGTTCCCCGGCAGCATGGGGAGGCCAGTCAGTTTTTGTCCTGCTTTGCCCAGCCCAATCAGATTCGGATGGTCTCTGGAAAACTCTTCAGCTTCCTGCAGATCCTGCGCGTTGAGCGGCAACCCTTGATCCGGGGTCCATGAGGTCCTGCGTTCGAGCCCCGCCGCCCTGCGTTCGATGCGATTAATTCCCAGGCACAGATACAGGATTGCTCCCAGGAACGGGGCCAGCCATGCCAGTCCAACCCAACTAATGACAGCTCGGCTGTCACGCTTCCAAAGCACTGCGTGAACTGTCACACCGCCGGCCAGCACGACATTGACGATCGCAATCAGGAACCCCCCAATGGCCCACTCGTCCATACGTATGCTCCCATCGGCAGGCTGTGTGTTGAACGCTCCCGTATCGCACGGCTGCGATGACGTACCAGGTAAACGCCGTAGATGACAGAATCCGACTCGACGCAAAGTCGTGATTTATCTTTCTGCCGAAGTCGGAACTGAGGAAGTCTTCACTGTGTCGGTTGAGAAGATTTCATCAACAGAGATTTCAATCGCACTGCAGATTCCGTCGAGATCGAGCGCGTCTCCTTTTGCCCCGAAGGGCTGTTCGATATGTTCGGCGATTCCTTCCGCGGCGATAATGAAGTACGACGTGAAAAAAACGATCGGGATGGTCCACAGATCAAACTCATTGACAATCCCCCACGGCAGCGTCAGCAAAAACACGGCCAGTGCGTGGTTAAGAAATACTCGGTACGAGGGCGCGATTGGAGTGTTTCTGATGCGTTCGCAACCACCACAGACCTCCAGCAGGATTTTTGCTTCGTGGTCGAGCATCCAGAATTGACCGAACTGGATGCGTTGTTCTCGCTGCCACTCTTCGAATACTCCGTACATCTGATTTACGATCCAGCTGGGAACGTGTCGACCGTCGAATTGTTCAGCGTTCAGACCTGGCAGCCGATTTACATCTGCTCCCAGCCGCAGGTGGTCACGCAGAGCGTATGGAAACGCGACCAGCAGCCGGCGCAGTCGGTCAGTCGATTCGTCTTTTTGGCCACCGAAAGTGTTTGCTTTGACGGCCAGATTTCGACAGGCATTTACCAGAGTGCCCCACAGCGTGCGTCCCTCCCACCAGCGGTCGTAAACACGATTGGCCCGAAATGCCAGCAACAGCCCGATTGCCAGGGACAGCGCGGCTTCAAGTCCGGACGGAAAGTCGGCGTATCTCGCAAACTGTCCGTGTTCCTTCCAGACGGCGACTCCGCTGTAAGCGGCCATTACTAACGACAGCATCAACACCGGGCGCAGAGCGGGCGTGGGGAGAAATCGACGCAGCACGGGGTTGCCTTCGGGGCGTGGAAAGAACGAGTCACCGTCGGTCACCATATCATATTACCGGTGCTGTCGCGATCAGCTGTCAGACGGACGTCTGTTCTGTGCCGGCGTGGGACGATGCAATGTCAGGGAATCGTCACTGCGCAACCGTGCATGGTAAACTGCCGGAATTGGCGACAGGGAAAGCCCTCAATGTCGTCGGTCTAGTGTTGCGAAAAAAGGCGCCTGATTCGCCGTGTTGGAAAATCAGACGCCCCGTGTAGCGGGTGGTGAGGCCTACTGGTTCTGGTCTGTCTCCGTCGGTTCGTCCAGTCGAACCATGCTCCACTCCTGAGTCTGACCGTCGGCAAAGTGCAACAATGCTCCCGCCTGGTTTTCACTCAGGTTGTAGATCCCCGTTTCCATGATCGGCCAGTCTTCACCGACCGGTCCCCATGCGGCACGTTGACTCTCCGTGTCGATCGTTCCCTGAACCTCAAAAGACTTGTCCGTCGCAGTATTCTGGAAAGTTCCGGCGATGATACCCTCTTTGCTGATGGCTAACTGCAGAAAGAGAGTTGAGTCTTCCACGGAATCGTCGTCTTTCTGGGTGAGCGCGAAGATCCCCAAAGGCATCCATTCGACCTTGTCCGGAGCGACGTCGGGAACGTTCGACGCGATGGTTTGGGCTTGCTCGGCGTACTCATCAGAGGTGGCAACGACTTCGTTGTTGTAATAGACGTTGTCGTCCTGGTAATAAAGATTGTCGCCATAGCTGTAGTAAACCGGCTGACCGAAGCCTCGAACCACCCAGCGTGTCACCGTCGCAGCGGTTGCCCACTTCCACCAGTTGTGAGCGTGGTTGTGCCAGCCCCAGTGATAACCGGCATGTCGTCCCCAGTAGCCGGCTCCATAACGCGGCAAATGGCCATGGTACGGAGCACGATACCCCGGAGGACGATATCCTGGCGGTCGCGTACCGGGTGGGCGATACCCCGGTGGACGTGCACCTGGCGGTCTGAGCCCTGGTCCGTGCCCGGCTCCGGGAAGTCGGTTCGTTGGTAGCTGCCCGGGGCGGTTTCCGATGTTGTTCCCAACATTGCCCTTGTTCCCGATATTGATGTTCACATCATTTCCGATGTTGTTTCCACCGCCCGGTCGGTTGCCGATATTGTTGCCGCCTCCAGGTCGGTTACCGGGAGTTCCGGTCCCAGGCCGCTGTCCGGTTGACGGTAGTTGAGCCGGTCGATTCTGCAGGAAGTCGCCAGCGGCTCCTCCGCCTGGTCGAGTTCCCGGGCGTGAGCCCGATCCGCCCAGATTAAGAAAATTATTCAGCTGTCCACGACTCGGCGCACCCGTCGATGGTCGACCGCCGGACGGCAACCCAGTGGATGGTCGGCCGGTCGACGGTCGCCCTGTTGATGGACGCCCTGTTGATGGACGACTGGGCGAAGGTC
>JAPYTO010000135.1:13205-14803 GCA_029941865.1 Fuerstiella sp.
GTCGACGGTCGCCCTGTTGATGGACGCCCTGTTGATGGACGACTGGGCGAAGGTCGAGTTGACGGCCTACTTGGTGAAGACGGCCGAGTCGATGGACGACTTGACGGTCGGCTCGGTGACGGTCGACTCATTGATGGAGAGCGCCCGGCCGAGGGACGGCTACCGCCACCACGACTGATCCCACCTCCACCGCGACTGATTCCACCGCCCCCGCCACGGCTGATCCCACCACCTCTGCCCCCGCCACCGCGGCCGCGCTGGGCCTGCGACTCTTCACCGACCCACATGCTGGTGGCCACCAAACAAACAATGCAAAATCCGATTCTTGTGAGATGTGCCATTTTATTGCCTCTGCAGATTTTTGTTTTCAGAAACGGATTCTATTTTCGGCGAACGACAATTTCGTCTACGTTAGGCAGCAACTGTCCGTCCAGGACGCGATTAATTTTCTCCCAGGTATAAGCGCCCTCTTCGGTGGGCCGGAAAATACTGGTGAACGAGCCGGTTGCACCGTCGGGCAGCGTCGCCACAGCCTGAACGACCCAGCGATCATCCCGCCTGGCCCACGTTCCCTTGATGAAGCCGCCATCTGAGTCAAACAACCAGCTACGGATTTGTTTCGCCCTGGGGTCCCAGCCAATAATCTGCAGGCCAGTCGATGCGACACCTTGATCGTTGGAAACAGAATACGTGCGGCTAAGATAGTTCTGGTTCTTTGTCCACCAGCAGGCAACCTGGATAGAAATCCCGTCGCCTTCGTCGATCCATTCGCCAACCAGCCATTCCAGTTCTTTCAGGTGTTGGTAGTTTGACGGCTGAACGATGATCTCCTCGTTGGTGACGCGGTCGATCAGCCATTTTTTACCGGATTTTACATACACAACACTGTAACTGCTCTGCACGATGTCAGTCTTTTCGCGAGTAACCGTGGCGGTCCCTCGTTCCAGCACGACATTCGGTGAAATGAGCTCGATCGATTCGGTCGTGCCTGCCAGTTTGAGAATATTCGCACCCGCGAACATCCCAGCGAATTCGGCAGTCAAGGCCTCGTGACCAATGACTCGCTCTCCCGTGTTCCGGCTGATGTAAACACCTTGCGGCGACCAGTGCGAAACCAACTTATCCACGTCTCTGGCATTAAACGCGGCGATATACGACTGGATCGCAGCACTGACCTCGGCCGCCGCTTTTTCGTTTTCCGTGGCAGCATCCTGACCCATTGCGGCGAGGCTGGCTACGGCGAGCCAGGCAACGGCAAACGAACCGATAATCTTACGCTTCATTGATGTTTTCTCCCCTTAAATGTCCTGGCCTGAAACTCTTCAGTAAAGGTCAATGCGGCGTCGCTGCAATCCAATACGATTAGACACATGTTACCGACAAATCGTTTGTCGAATTTGTTTGCGGCGTGAGAAAGTTGGAAAACTCATCGAAGGTCTGCGGATTGAATATCCTGTCAATGCTGAACTACAGCCCGGGCAAAACGGATGTCTTTACGTCCGGTAATTTACGATTTCTTCAATAGCCACGCACCCGCACAAATTGTGCACACCTGTGCACACCTGTGCACACCTGTGCACAATTCCTGCACATCCATG
>JAPYTO010000135.1:14903-19260 GCA_029941865.1 Fuerstiella sp.
TGTGCACACCTGTGCACACCTGTGCACACCTGTGCACAATTCCTGCACATCCATGCAACTTTATTGCATACTGCAGTCAGGCGCTCAGACCGTGCAGATTGCGGACCCTGCCCCGGCGTCGGACGTGGAGCAAATCGTCTGACGCAAAGGGGGAGCTGAGCGACGGCCGCCAGACCTGTCGGAGCAGTCGCACGTCCAGTAATTCGGCATGCTTTAAGCGAATCAGCGGTGGTCAGAATATATCTGGTTCGCGTAAACGGGGGCGTCGACATGGTACGAGGCAATTCAAGCAGGCATGGACAACATCACCGAAGTACGCGGAAAAGACGATTCTCTGGTGCCAATCACAGTTCAGTTTCAGACAGTTGGAAGCTGAAGAATTCATCGATTTGTTGAAGGGTTGTTCCGCGCAAATACGCAGTTATCGGTGTACGGTGTTTTTTGTGAAAGAAGCCTGTCGCGCCTGTCCCTGATATTCGAGACTGTTCAGCCACAGCGTAGTGATCTGGGCAACGATGATACTTCTCATGTGCCCGTTCGAACCGCACGCGAGTGTATGACGATCAGCAAACCTAATCGCTTGCGATTCGAGACTGTATGTGTTGCTGTTCGTGTAAAAGTGACGATGCCTGGTTCGATCGTAAGCCGAAACCAGTCCGTTTGGCGTTCGGACCGACCGTCATTAGTATTCCGTCGCTCTGTCCGGGACGTCCTTTATGATTACAGTTATTACGATTCTGTATTGCGGTCTGGTCATGGTGGCTTTCAAGGTCATCAGGATCCCCGTTCGAGCGAGCACAGTCGCCACGGCGGTGGTAATCGGCTTCGTCCTGCTCGGCGGCATCGTTATCGGCTGGAAGTTTTCAGCACCGATTACTCAACAGATGTTTCTCAAACGTGACGTGTTGCAGATCGTTCCGGACGTCAAGGAGTTTGTCAGCAAGGTTCATGTTGCCACTGATGAGACCGTGCAGAAGGGCGACGTGCTGTTTGAGATTAATCCCCAGCGGTTTCAGTTTGCGGTCTATCAAAGTACGGCTGAACTGAACGCAGCCCATCAGACTGTGTCGCAGCTTGAAGCCGGGATTCAGGCCGCCGAAGCTGCCGTGCAGGGGGCCGCGGCCGCTACGGCCGCAGCAAAGGCAGAACTGGACACGGCCCATGAGTTGCAGAAAGTCAATGCAGGCGCGATTGCCGCCATTAAGGTTGATGAGTCAGAGCAGGCCTATGCTTCGGCGCAGGCCAATGACAAACGAGTACAAGCCGCGAAGAAAGAGGCCGACTTCGCCTTGGCGGCTGCAAAACATTCGGCTGATGTAGTTGCGGCGCAGCTGAAGACGGCAGAATTCGAGCTGCAACAATGTGAGTACCGCGCACCTGCGGACGGCAAGGTCGTCAATTGGCAGATCCGTGAAGGATTGATGGCCGCCAGACTTCGGCTGACATCGTTCGGGACGTTCATGCAGTCTGACCCGTGATCGCCGCTATCTATCCGCAGAATCTGTTGAAGAACGTTAAGCCCGGCAACTCAGTTGAGATTGCCTTCAAGAGTATGCCCGGCGAAATCGTCACGGGTAAGGTCGACGATATTGTGAAATATACGGGTGAAGGCCAGATCGTCGCTACGGGCACGCTGATTGAAGCGTCAAGCGTTGGGTCCAAGGGATATCTGGTGGTGCGAATCCGGCTGGACGAGGAAAAGACAGCTCAGAAATTACCGCTGGGGGCCGCAGGTACGGTCGCCGTGTATACCGACGTCGGCGGTCCGTTCCACGTGATCAGCAAGATCACGATTCGTATTAAAGGTTGGATGAATTTCCTGCCAATCTGAGGCGGGTTGCAGCGTTTCAGTCACGCAGTGCCTGACTGCGGGGCGTGATTCTGCGTCTGGATTGATCGGGAGAAGAACATGGTACTGAACTACATAGCATTGTTTGTCATCGCGTTTCTGTTGGTCATGGTGGCCGCCGCAATCGTGTGGATCGGTTCGTTGCCCGGCAAGATTGCCCACCGACGCGGACACCCTCAGCCCGATGCCGTAAACGCGGCCAGCTGGATCAGTTTTCTGACATTAGGCGCATTGTGGCCACTGGCCTTTGTGTGGGCGTTTATCCGCAGCGAAGACTCACCTGCTGAGCCGCCGGCGAAGGCAATGACGGACACGGAATTAAAGAAGCTTCAGTCGCGTCTGGTGGCGTTGGAAGCGACCGTCCACAAGCTTCAACCGAAAGCCTGAACAGAATCGACTGAATCCTGCACCATTGTCTGGTCAGGAATACGAAACAAACGAACGACTGCAGTCAGCTGTTCACACAATTGTTTCTGAGCATCGCTCAGGGGGCGACAATGATCACCGTGATTTCCATTTTGTACATTGGCTGCGTTCTGGGAGCCTTCAAGTACATCAAAATTCCGGTTCGAGCCTCTACCATCGCGGCGGCGGTTGTGATTGGTGTTGTCCTGCTGGGCGGCATTTTGATCGGCTGGAAGTTTGCAGCTCCGATGACTCAGCAGCTGACGTTGAAGCGATATGTTGTTCCGTTGGCCGTCGGCTCGAAAGAGACAATTGCCAAAGCCCACGCGACTGTCGATCAGCCGGTGAAAAAGGGCGATCTGCTGTTTGAGGTCAGGACGGATCCGTTTCAGTATTCGGTGGATCAGTTGACGGCTCAGCTTGCTGAATCGCAGCAAAACGTCTCTAAACTGGAGGCCTCAGTTGACGTTGCGGCAGCCGCACTGGACAAGGCGAAGGCCGACGAGGCCTATGCGAAGGCACTACATGATTCGGCGCTGAACGTGCAGAAGCTGAATCCCAGTGCAGTGGCGACACTGCAGGTGGAGGTTCAGCGTCAGGATGAATTGGGCGCCCAGGCGGGTCGTGACGAGGCAGCCGCATCACTTCAGGAAGCCAGATTCGCACTCGCTGCAATGAAGAGCGGAATCGCCGGGATCGAGGCTCAGTTGAATACCGCGAAACTCAATCTTGAACAATGCGTCGTCAAAGCTCCGGCCGACGGTTTCCTGGTGAACTGGCAGGCCCGCGAAGGCACAATGGCAACCTCCCAGGGCCAATCCGCAATCGGTGCGTTTATGGATATGACAGACACGGTTGTCGCGGGTGTTTTTCCCCAGAACACGCTCAAGTATGTCGAGCCGGATAACGTTGTCGAGATCGCTTTCAAGAGCCGACCGGGGACTATCGCAACGGGAAAATTCGATACGATACTCGACTACACCGGTGAAGGGCAATTGACCCCCGAAGGTGTTTTGCCGATCGCCGCCGACCTGGGATCGAAAGGATATCTGGTCGTTCGAATCAAACTGGACGATGAAAAGCTCGCACGGGAACTGCCACTGGGAGCTGCGGGCGCATTGACGATCTACACGAATGTTGGCCGCCCGTTTCACGTCATCAGCAAGATTACCATTCGGATCAAAGGCTGGATGAACTATGTGCCAATCTGAATCTGAAACGTCTGCGGTTCAGGCGCTCTGATTCTCCGCACCCATCTTTTGCACAGCCGTCACGTCTGACGGGAGAGCAGGATGAACGGCGACAGGTCGGGCAGTTGATCTGCGGCAATCGCTTACGGCAGTAGTCGTCACAACATGTACAACAAATCCCTCGGGCGCACGGCGGACATTTGGGGCAGTAATCGTTGCAGCCGAAGCAGCAGGTTTTGCAGACCGACGCCGCGGGTTTTGGGCAGTAGTCATCACAACAAAAGCTTGCAATGCAGTTGGGCCAGCATTCTTTCAGGTCAAAACATCCGGCCGACGCCGGAGCCGGAAATGTGGCAAGAATGGCGACCACCAGCCACATCGCGAACACTTTGAAGTTCATCATGTCAATTCCTTTCGGCAAATACCGGGCTGCAGGTGTCATCCAATTAAGACTGGCGGTTTCCAGGGCGTTTCACGCTGACTTGTGGCCGCGAAGACCGTTTTTTAATAGCAGTTTCGTTGCTCCCACGAGCCAGTATCGTGAACGGCAATAAGTAATCTGCTCTAAGGCTGCTGAAGATGTCTGCGGATCGCGTCGACTGTGTCGACCGTTCGGCAGCAGCCACGGGGGGCTCGGGGAGGGGGCGGCCGACGTGCATGCCCGAAAAGATTGCGACTATTCATGACATGCTTTCCTTGCAACATCTCAGCATCACCGCAGAAATGAGCGGTCCGAATCCATTCGAAATTGCCAATGGCAATTGCCGCTGCCCCGATTTATCGGTGAGTGTTAAACCACCTTCGCGGTTTTTCAGGGTGCGTTCCCGATCAGTAGCCCCTTTTTACGGTCTCGTCGTCAGATCCATCAGGACCGTCAGGCTTTGCGGCAAAAGCTGCGCGAACGCGTGGGGTG
>JAPYTO010000136.1 GCA_029941865.1 Fuerstiella sp.
CTGGAACTACACAGCTGTACCAGAGATGCGACAGTAATTGTTTCGCCAGTGCTTAAACAATTTGTCGACCTCGGCTTTGCTAAGGTCACCGATGTCTTCAAATGTCGCCAGTCCCGCTGCCTGAACCGCCAATGCAGCGTCGAAGAGCCCAATCGTCGGTTCGTTCACCAGAGCAACCTTGCCGCTCCACCGTCTATCCAGCAACCAACTCCAGCTCTCAGTTTCATAAGGAATGCCTCTGGGGACTACGGCGGCGTTGTATCCGAAGGAATCGACGTTGTGAACGTACGGCAGAAAACTGATCCGTCCGGTTGGATTGGAGCCAATACTGTTGTCTCGCTGAACAAACAGTAGTTTGTTCGGAGCGCACCAGCGCCGAGATTTGCCTGCGGGGTCAGCTTGCCTGTCTTGGTGAGATTGTTGATTTCATCCCAATAGGTCAGCCTGTTCGTGTCAATGGGCTGAATAGCTCCGGCCTGCCACAGGATCTTGACGCTGTTTGACCATTGTTCATACAGGTCAAACGATTCGGGACGTGTGGCCGCCTGATGCAGTACGCTGGCACTACCGCCACGTTCGAAGCGTATTTCGATTCCCAGATCCTTTTGTGCCTGACGACGCAATGGCTCCTGCAGTGTCACGTGCGTGCCGAGAACTCGCAGGACCCGACGTTGCCGCGCAAATCCGTACGGCGCGACGCCAAGCGACAGGCCCGCTGCGGCAGACGACGTCAGAAATGATCTTCGCGTTGCAGTCACTTCGTTCTTCCTTTAACTGAGACGTCCATGACAGAACGATACTTTGGCTGTGCGGAAGGTAACGATCGATCACCGGATTCATGAACGGACCGCAAGACAACTCAATGCACAGCGCACGCAGACGCATGGCAGGGACAATAGCTCCATCGAACGCTGGCGACACAACTTGCACAATAGTCAGGAAAATGTCTGCAGGTCCGGCAGAACGGTCAGCTTTTTGACACAAACGGCATGGATCCCGCCCCGATGCTTTCCTGCACATGTTTTTGGCCGCGGCGACGCAAAAGCAGGACGCTGATGCAATTCCGATCGCATGTTTCTCGTCAGGACATCGATCACGCGCGACAGCAATTCTGTCAGCAGCCCCCCGCACGAAATACCGCTACATGGCAGCCACTCGGCGAGCAAGTTCCGAGATATCGCTTCGCGGCCAAACCACAGGCACTGACTCCACCGGGTCGTCGGTCACGACCACGCTGATGCTTTGATCGGAAGCCGCATACGGTGCCTCAGCCACCGAACTGCGCCAGACTTCGATCTTCGTGGCTGCCGTACTCAAATCGCCTTCCACCAGGATCAGGTCGCAGTCGTTGAACATAACGTTGAAGCGAGCGTAGCGCGTTTCTTCGTCTTCATCGCGCGACACGGGAACGAAGGCGGCGGTCATCTGCGAGGACAGAATTCCAACACCGGCGGCCCCGGATTCCCGGTGTTTGTGCGAGTCCTTGCCCGGCGTGTCCAGTTCGTGGTTGTGGTGAGTGTGTTTAATCGTAGCCACCCTGTGTCCCTGGCGAGTCAACTCGCGGACGAGGTCACAGACTAATGTCGTCTTGCCGGAATTCTTACGCCCCACAATGTGAATTCGTGGAACCTGACGGATCGGGGGCTGTACGGACGGATCCTGCTGGCGGTTGGCGTCAGTCATGCAACAACTGCCCTTTCTGCGCGAATGGTGACCTTTGTGCTCTTGAAACCCGGTGTCTTTGACAACGGATCGACGCTGTGTGGCACCAGCACGTTGGCTTCCGGATAATACATCAGCACATTGCCTGCTCGAACGTCGTACTCGCGAACAAGCAGCATCCGCAATTCTCCGGTCTCGCTCTTCACGCGGACCTGCTGATCGACCTGCAGACCGATTCGCCGCATGTCGTCCGCATTCATCAGAATGACGTCGCGCCGTTCCTGACCGCGATACAGATCTTCCTCTTCATAAACAACGCTGTTGAACTGTCCCTCCGAACGCACGGTCATCAGGCGAAATTCGTCCTGTGCAAAAACTCGTTCGGGCAAGGGCGGCGAGTGGAACCGGGCTTTGCCGCTTTCCGTTGGAAAATTGTATTGCTCGATCGCACGCCCCGTGACGTGGAATTCCTGTTTATCATCGTTGATGCCAGTCATCTCCTCATAGCCCGGTACCAGTTCGCCAATAAGTTCTCGCAAAGCCGCATGGCTCTTCAGGCGTTCAAAATCAACGCCGCCGTCAGGACCGAAGACGCGCTGAGCCACATCTGACAGAACAGAAACCTCACTGCGCGGCCCGTCAAAGCGGGCTGGACCGCCGTCGCTCAGTCGCACATAGCTGAACATGGATTCCTGAGTTGTGGGTTGTGGTTCTTCATCACGCGGCAGCACCGGCAGGATTAATGTTTCCTGACCTCGCCCCCAGGCATGGCCGGTGTTCAACGTGGTCGACATGTAGACCAGCGTCTTCAGGCGACTCATGCATTCCTCAGCGTACTTCAGATTCGGATTGCTGCCGTACAGGTTTCCACCAAGGCACAGCGAAAAATCCATTTCGCCGCGGTGAGCGGCATGCATGCAGGCCATGGTGTCATAGCCGGGGCTCGTGGGGACTTTGATCCCCAGCCGTTCCTCCAGCTTCTGAAGCAACGCCGTCTTCAGCGCCGGAGTCACACCGACGGAGCCCAGGCCCTGCACGTTGCTGTGCCCGCGAATCGGCATCACGCCGGCTTTGCGACGCCCGACCATTCCTCGTAACAGCGCTACATTGGCGATCATCTGCACGCTGTTCGTCCCGTGCAGGTGGTGAGTGATTCCCATGCACCAGCCGATGACCACGTTCTTTGCAGCAATGTAATGTTCCGCGATCTGCTGAATCTGTTCCCGGGAGACACCGCTGCTGGCGACGATGTCGTCCCACGATGCTGCTGCGGCCTGGCGACGGAACTCTTCAAATCCTTCGGTGTGCTGGTCGAGAAACGACTGATCCTGGCAGCCACGATCCAGAATTTCCTTCGCAACTCCCAGCAGCCACGCCATGTCGCCACCGATGTGGGGTTGCACGTAACTGCTGGCGATTTCGGAACCGAACAGCAGACTTTTCACGTCGCTGGGAATGCGAAAGTTCATCAATCCCAGTTCCCTGACAGGATTGACAACAATCACCTTCCCGCCGCGACGCCGAATCTCCATCAAGGCCTTCATCAAACGAGGATGGTTCGATGATGGATTGGCACCAATCAGAATGTACAGGTCCGTGTGATCCAGGTCATCCAGATGTACAGTGCCCGCGCCCGTGCCGATGCTGGATCCCAGACCAACCCCGCTGGCCTGGTGGCAATAGTAGCTGCAGTTATTGACGTAGTTCGTCCCGAACAGACGCGACATCAACTGCAGCAGGAAGCCGGCTTCGTTGGAGGACCGACCGCTGGCGTAGAAGAAACTGCGTTCGGGGCCGGCCGACTGCATTCCGTCTGCCATGCGCTGCAGAGCCTCATCCCAGTCGATGGGACGAAAGTTGGAACTTCCCTTTTCCAGCAACACCGGTTCGACAATGCGACCGCAGTGCTCCAGCTGCCGAGACGTCAGACTTTTCAACTTGTGAATGTCATACTGTTGCCAAAACGTTGATGGAATGGCGCCCTGCAGGTCCGAGGCCATGGCCTGCAACGACTTCTTGCAGACTTCCGGAAAATAGCCGCCTTCGTTGACCATACCGCCAAGTTGTCCACCCATTCCAACCGCACAGGTCTTACAGGCATTCTTCGACCGCATCGCCTTCCACATTTTC
Organism: Fuerstiella sp.; assembly: GCA_029941865.1. Classification (GTDB taxonomy): domain Bacteria; phylum Planctomycetota; class Planctomycetia; order Planctomycetales; family Planctomycetaceae; genus Fuerstiella. The sequence continues at coordinate 3,793 of JAPYTO010000136.1, forward strand.
CACCAGCCGACTCGACTGGCCAGCCTCATGCTGTACCCGATGGCTTTCCAGCCGCCTCCGCTGCGTGGTCGCTTCATGTCGGTTGTCTTCCCCTGAATCTATGGAACGACCGGTATGGTCCAGGAAAAAGGGGTCAGGAACCAATAGCCGGAACGGCCCTTCGGGTGCTTCGCACTATTGGTTCCTGACCCCTTTTTCCAATCGTCTTCTAATGTTTGTCGGTTGTCAGCAGGGACTTCACGACGTCGACGACATCATTGTCCGCGACGGCCTTCTGCGAACCATCGGCAAGGCCTTTGATCTGCCAGTTCCCCGCCGCGAATTCGTCAGCACCGGCAATCAGTGCAACCTTGAATCCTTTCCTGTCCGCATATTTCATCTGCTTGCCAATTCCTTTGGCATCAGGAAAGACCTCGACGCCGATTCCCGCTGCACGCAGACGGCGGGCCATGGCGATGTAGCTGCTGGCGCGGTCGCGTTCGAACATCGTGATCAGCACCGGAGCCGGCGTGGCAGCAGTCTCTGTCATACCGAGTTCTTCCATCGCCGCCAGCATGCGGTCGAGACCCAGGCTGGCGCCCACCCCTGGAAGTTTCTGTGACGTGAATTTTTCGGCCAGATTATCGTAGCGTCCTCCGGAGCACACGCTGCCGATTCCCGGCAGATCACCGAGAAACGTTTCGTAGATCGTGCCGGTGTAGTAGTCCAGCCCTCGCGCGATGGACACGTCCAGAACCACGCGTCCTTCCGGCAGACCGCAATCGCTGACCGCCTGGAACAGTTCGCGCAGGTTGGCCAGCCCGAGTTCACCGACTTCGTTTCCGGAGAGCATTTTCTCAAGCGATGACATGATCTCCAGCGGACTGCCCTGCAGTTGAGCCATGTCCAGGACACTGCCAGCCTGCTCCCTGCTGATGCCGACCTTTTCCACCATTTCGTCCACGACCTTGTCGCGACCGATCTTGTCCAGCTTGTCCAGCACTCGAAGAATTCCAGACGCATGGTCTTCCAGACCGTTCTTTGCCAGCAGTCCGTTCAGAACCATTCGGTTATTCACCCGCATCGTGAACCGCTCGATACCAATGCGTTCAAACAGATCGTTGATGACCATCAACGTTTCGATGTCGGCCGCATTGCTGTCGCTGCCGATCGTGTCGAAGTCGCACTGCATGAACTCTCGATACCGACCACGAGCCGGTCGTTCGCCCCGCCAGACCGCACCGATGTGATATCTGCGGAAAGGAGTTCCCAGTTCCTGAATGTGCTGTGCCGAATATCGTGCCAGCGGTACAGTTAGATCAAAACGCAGGGCAACATCGCGGTCTCCCTGATCCATGAATCGAAAGACCTGCTTGTCAGACTCGTCGCCGCCTTTCCCCAGCAACACCTCGGCATATTCCAGGGCCGGCGTGTCAATGGGTGCGAATCCATAGCTGCGATACACCGACCGAGCGATGTCGATCAGGTGTTCACGGGCCATCATCTGGTTCGGTAGAAAGTCACGAAATCCGCGAAGCGTCTGCGGCTTGATTTTTCGAGCTGTTTTGTTGTCTTTGGACATGTCTGACAGTTGATCTGATTTTAGTGCATTTCTTGAATTGGTCTGCAGACTCTCGGTCGTGCGAGGCAGAGCCTCTGTCACGGGGCCCCGTTCGCCACGGGCACTTCTGAGCGTATTTCGCTCTGCCTAAATTCCCAGTGCCGTGCAGGACTGAAATGTAACCAATGCGGCCACATAGGCCATCGCTGACATATAGACGAGCTGGAAAACGGCCCATTTCCATGAGCCCGTCTCGCGTTTGGTGACGGCCTGAGTCGGCAGGCACTGCATTGCCAGCACAAAAAAGACCAGCAGGCTGAATCCTGTGGCTTTCGTGAACACGGGGCTTCCATCCGGTCTGTTTTGCCGCCGCAAAGTCTCGACAAGGGTGGCTTCGTCTGCGGCCGAGTCTTCTCCGATTCCGTAGACAATCGCAAGTGTCGACACCACAACTTCTCTGGCCGCAAAAGACGTAATGACGGCGACGTTGATCTTCCAGTCAAAGCCGAGTGGCCGGAAGATCGGTTCGACCAGCTGACCAGCCCGTCCCGCAAACGAATAAGCCAGCGCTTCCTGCGCGACAGATTCCTCAGCAGACGATTGCCCGGAAACTGCTTGCGCTGTGTCCGAGACCGGTAGTTTCGGATACGTCGCCAGCGCCCACAGAATCACCGAAATCAACAGGATCACTGTGCCCGCCTGACGCACAAACACCGTACCTCGATCGATGACCGTGGCAACTGCGTTCCGCAGACTGGGGACGCGATAGGCGGGCAGTTCAATCACCAACGGAATCGGGTCACCACGCAGAATCGTCCTCTTCAGGCACCATGCAGAAAACAGTGCGGCCGCAATTCCCAAAACGTAAGCACCAACAAAAACCAACGCAGCGTTAAAGGGTGAGTCGCTGAAGAGTAACGCCGCAATCATCGTGTAGACGGGCAATCGAGCGGAGCAGGTCAACAGCGGCAACACAAGGATCGTGACCAGACGATCACGCCAGTTTTCGATAACCCGCGCGGCCATAATGCCCGGTATGGCGCACGCATGAGCCGACAGCATTGGCACAAACGCTTTGCCGGGCAACCCCACAAACTGCATCAGCCGTTCCATCACGAAGGCGGCCCTTGCCATGTAGCCGCTGTCTTCCAGCAATGAGATGAAGAAGAACAGTATGCAGATTTGAGGCAGAAAAATAACAACGCCACCGACCCCCCCGATCACTCCGTCAACCAGCAGGCTGCGAAAGTCCTCCACCGGCAGCAACGATACAACAATGGCGACGGCGATCGCCGCAGCTCCGCTGGTGCGGCTCCATGATATTCCGGCGGCCGCGTAACCGGCTGCGAAGAAACCCATGGACAGGCCGAACACGGCGCCAAACCACAAGCCGGGAGACACGGGCCCTGCCGGAATCAACCGCTCTGCGTAAGCCCCCACTGCACCGAACGCACTGTCGACCAGGTCCATCGGAATGCTGGCCAGCGAAAAAATCAGGTAGAAAACGGCCAGCATGACGCTCAGAAACGCCACGACTCCAACGATCGGTCTGGTCAGCACGCGGTCAATCGCATCCGTCCGCCGACCCTGTGTTGCTGGCACATCAACGTTTGCGTTGGTAACACTTTCGGCCCAGTCGAAGCGGGCAGCGAATGTGCAGCCGGTGCACCCAACAGTACACGACTGATGATCCTGCGACAGGATTGACAGTTTTCCGGAAAGCGTTTCATCGACAGCCGCGCGAAGCGTGTCCAACCCTTCACCTGTTCGAGCACTTACCGGCACGACCTGACACTTCAATTCGTCCGACAGTTTCGAGACGTCAATTTTAATGTCGGCCGCACGTGCTGCATCGAACTGATTCAGAGCAACCACAGTCGGAAGCCGCAGATCCAGCACTTCGCTGGCCAGAACCAGATTTCGTTCAAGGTTTGTGGCATCCAGCACAAGCACAATGACATCCGAGACCGGCATTCCGGGCAGCTCACCTGTCAAAGCGCTGGCCGTCACCTTCTCCTCCGGACTCACCGCATTCAGGCTGTAGAGTCCAGGAAAGTCCACCACGTCGATCAGGCCACTGGACAGCTCTACGCGCCCCCTGCGTAAGTCGACGGTGATGCCGGGAAAGTTGGCAGTCCTGGCACGCAGTCCGGTCAACTTATTGAACAGCGTCGTCTTGCCGGTGTTCGGGTTACCCACCAAAGCCACCGTAATGCTGCCTGGCCGCACAGGATCGGTCAACTGTCCTGACGCGTCAGATTCGTGACACACCTCAGTCACGATTGTCTCCGTTCCGCGAGACGCTCGATCCGCGATCTGCGTTCACACCGTTACTCTCCACAATCACCGTTCCAGCCAGCTCACGTGATAATCCAACGCGTGCCCCAACCACGCGCAGAATCATGGGATCGCCGGTTTGAACGACAGAAATACGACGTCCACTGCAGATTCCCATGCGCTTCAGGCGGATGACTTGCTCTCCCTTGCCAGCGACGTCGATGCAGCGATAGGTGCCAGACGCGGCACCGGATAATGTTGTTTGAGACATAGATATGACAGCGGATCGAATGGAAACGGTGGGCCAGTGGAACCAATCACGGACATTTTACTTTGTGCTTCGTCAAGTCTTAATCTTCGGGTACGGAATAAACCCAGTCCTTAGACTTGACCACGCACTAGTTCAGAATCAAGCCGCCCTTTCGAGTCAGCCGCAGACGATAGAGCTTGCCGTCGTGTTCGATCACAACTTCCTTTCGGCCCTCGGAAAGCTGGTGAAAACTGACTTCACTGGGGCGTTGATCGGGCTTGCGTGCAGTGGAATCAGAGTTCGATTGTTCATTTCCGGCGGTAGTCACGAATCAGCCCCAATGCGTACAACGGTCGAGACTGCTTCTCAGCAGTGTCTTCCCGCATTTAAAAAAACAGAAACAGACGAAGGCAAGCATCTTGATCCTGCCGACAGAATGACTAAGATACTGAGACTGAATCTCAGTGTCAATACACCGTAGCCAAAGCCAGCCAGATTGCGTCATTGCACAGCCAGCCACGCTCGGAGCCAGCCGCCTTCATCCTGAAGGGGCGCTTTCCTCTGAACCGCATTTGAAAAGGATCACGCAATGAAATCCGCGCAACGTCTTCGTAAGACAGGTTTTACGCTTATCGAACTACTGGTTGTGATTGCGATCATCGCCATTTTGATAGCGCTGTTGCTGCCTGCCGTCCAGCAGGCCCGTGAAGCCGCCAGACGCACCCAGTGCAAGAACAACCTCAAACAGATTGGGCTCGCACTTCACAACTATCTGGATGTGTTCAGAGTCTTTCCGCCGTCATTCGTGTCGGATGGTCGCGGTACTTCCAGTGGAACTCCCGGTGGCGAGTGGTCCATTCACGCCCGAATTCTGCCGTATCTGGAGGAAGCGAACCTTTACAACCAGATCAATCTGTCACTTTCGTATGAAGATCCAGGCGGTGTGAACGACGGAATTGCCACTCAACGAATCGCAGGGTATCTGTGCCCCAGTGAAGTGAATGACATGCAGCGTGTTGACAGCGGGACCGGTGCTGCGATTCACTATCCGGTTAGCTACGGCTTCAATGGAGGGACCTGGAAGGTTTGGCAAAACGTCCTTGGTCGTGCCGGTGATGGAGCATTCGCACCAAACTCAGGATTTGGCCCCCAGCACTTTACGGACGGCATGAGCAACACGCTGTGCTTTTCCGAAGTGAAGGCGTTTACTCCCTACAATCGAGACGGCGCCGCCGGCACAGCAACGATGCCCCAGACAGCATTGGAAGTGGAAACGCTGATCGGGGCCGGTGGCAGCAACAAACCGAACTCAGGACACACAGAATGGGTCGATGGTCGCGTGCATCAGACCGGCATGACGGTGACTCTTCCACCAAACTCCGAGGTCGTGGTTCCTGGCGGTGACAGTCTGGAAGGCGACTATACATCGTGCCGTGAGGACAAGACGTGTGTCGGTCCAACGTATGCTGCCGTGACATCTCGAAGCTGGCACACTGGCGTCGTGCAGTCGTTGCTGGCCGATGGCTCGTGTCGCAGCATTAGCGAAAACATTGACCTGGGCACATGGCGGAACGTCGGTCAGCGTAATGACGGAAACGTCATCGGCGAGTTTTAATGTGAGACGTGCAGAGGGCCACTGCATGCTGACGCTGCGAAACTGCCGGGCAGTTTCGCAGCATCGCGGAACCTGACTCAATAGCCACCTGTTGCCTGTAAGATTTCCCCATGTCGCTCAGACCGCTACGCCGCGCTTTCACGCTGATCGAACTGCTCGTGGTGATTGCCATTATTGCAGTGTTGATCGCGTTGCTGTTGCCCGCTGTGCAGCAGGCGCGGGAAGCGGCGCGACGGACGCAGTGTCGAAACAATCTGAAGCAGATCGCTCTGGCCGTCCACAACTACGTGGACATTGCGACGGTGCTGCCCCCCAGTGCCTGTATCGACGGAGCGGTAGTGTCTACCGGGAACAATGGAAGCTGGGGTGTCCATGGTCGGATTTTGCCGTTTCTCGATCAGGGCAGTCTCTATAACTCCGTCGATCTGACAGCGGCGTGGGATTTCCAGCAGGCCATCGACGGGTTGAAGATCCCCGGTTATGCATGTCCCAGCGATCCGCAAAGCGACACTGCCCGCGATCCTGGTGGCGGGCGTCCGACGCTTTATCCGACCAACTACGGCTTTAATTTCGGGACGTGGTTTGTCTATGACCCCACCACCGGAAAAGGTGGTGATGGTGCTTTTTATCCGAACGCAAAGCTTCGTATGGCTGCCTTCACGGACGGCACCAGCAACACGCTCATGGTTGCGGAGGTCAAGGCATGGACGCCGTATCGACGCAATGGTGGCCCGCCATCGACTGCCGCTCCGCAAACGGTCAGCGAGGCCGAAACGGTCATTGCCAGCGGCGTTCAGTTCAAGAACACGGGCCATACCGAATGGCCGGACGGGCGTGTGCATCATCACGGTGTCACCACAACAATGCCGCCCAACACGGCAACTTCCTGCTTCGACGGGACGTCCACACTGCCGGCATGCGACTACAACTCCTGGCAGGAAGGGAAAGACGGCATCAACGGTCGTGCCAGCTACGCCATTGTCACGTCACGCAGCCATCATACAGGGGGCGTTCAGGCCGCTCTGGTCGACGGTTCCGCCCGCACAATTTCGGAAAACATCGATCAACGCATCTGGCGAGGCCTTGGCACACGTCACGGCAACGAAATACTGAATGAGTTTTGATCTGCCGACCAGCGTATTCAAACCATCGCTCGGATGACGAAGAACACCACTAACGGTCCACCAGAAATCTCAGCCCCAGGGTCATCTCAATCCGGTGCAGCGTAGATCAGGCAGGCATTGTGACCACCGAAGGCAAAACTGTTTTTCATACCGATGCGTATGGGCATGTCCCGGGCCGCACCCTGCACGAAGTTCAGATCACAGCCATCGTCGGTCGCTTCGAGATTGGCTGATGGCGGAGCGGTCTGAGTTTCAATCGCCTTCACACAGAAAGCGGATTCAACACCGCCCGAGGCTCCCAGCAAATGGCCCAGCTGTCCTTTTGTGCTGGACACGGCGACGTTGGCTGACTGATCAGCGAACACTGTGCGGATTGCCAAAGACTCCGCTCGGTCACCCAGTGGAGTTCCCGTACCGTGGGCATTGATGTAATCGACTTGCTCGACATTCAGTTCAGCGTCCTGCAAAGCTGCCTGCATGGCCCGAGCAGCCGCAGCCCCCGTTTCGTCAGGAGCCGTCATGTGAGTTCCGTCGGACGACAGACCGTAGCCCACGACTTCCGCCAGAATCTCAGCACCGCGCCGTCTGGCTGTCTCCAGTTCCTCAATCAGCAGCATGCCGGCTCCTTCAGACATCACAAAGCCGTCCCGATCCCGATCGAAAGGGCGGCTGGCCAGCTCCGGCGTCTGGTTTCGCTGAGAAATCGCATTCATCCGAGCAAATCCGGAAATGCCCAGGGGAGTCAGGGGGGCCTCTGATCCGCCGGTCACCATGACGTCGGCCATGCCGGACTGAATCATCCGGTAGGCATTGCCGATGGCCTGAGCCCCGGACGCGCATGCCGTGGCCACAGCAGAACTGGGGCCGCGCAGACCCCAATGCATCGACACGTTGCCGCTGGCAGAGTTGATCATGATCTTGGGAATCATGAATGCAGAAACACGTTCCGGGCCGCGGTCGAACAGAAGAGAGTGCTGATTCTCAAGTTCGTCAAGACCACCGACACCACTGCCGATCAGCACTCCGCAGCGGTAGGGATCGAGTTTTGAGAAGTCGATGCCGCTCTGCCGAATGGCCTTATCGGCGGCCACAATAGCGAACTGAGCAAAGCGGTCCATCCGGCGCACCACTTTGCTTTCGATCTTCATCTCAGCGTGGGCGTCGAAGTCCTTGATCTCGCCGCCAATGCGCACACGAAACTGGCTGCAGTCGAACCGCTGCACCAGCGAGACTCCACTGTGCCCGCTGCAAACCCGTGTCCAGACCTCAGAAAGGTCACATCCGAGCGCGGTGACGACTGCCGTACCCGTGACAACAACCCTGCGACGGGACATCAATCAGGACTTCGCCTCAACGTAACTGATCACATCGCCGACGGTTTTAATCTTGTCGTAGTCTTCATCCGGAATCTTGATGTCAAACTCGTCCTCCAGAGCCATGACGAGTTCAACGATGTCGAGCGAATCTGCCTTCAGATCGTCAACAAACGAACTCTCACGAGCAATATCTTCCTTCGGTGTATCCAGCTGGTCGCTGACAATTCCGATCACTTTCTCTTCGACGGCCACTTAAGTCTCCCCGGGTGTGTATTCCGATCTTCGCGCGCAGATCTCTGGTACGATGTCAGATGTTAGTATCGCTGCGGCATCGCTTTCGGAACCAGTCGCTCCGAACTTCAGTTGCGAACATATATCGGGTTTGAGAATTGGTGTAAACCCGATCAGCCCTGTGAGTTACGGGTTTCTCAGATCAGGTCTCTCTGTGAGCGACAGGCCCAGGGGGGGGCAGATACCTCAGATTCAGGCAAAATGGCTCGCAGGCAGGTCTTACGCCCCCGATGGATGGCCTGAACCTGAGCGCCCCGTCCCTGCACGTAAGCAGGGAAATCGTGGATTCCGCGTTGGTTCCCGCTCTCCAGCCCATGCCACACGCAGTTTGTCAGTGCGGCTTTCCAGGCCTCGAACTCACTGTTCACAGTCCTGATCCGCCAACTTGCGGCGTCCTGATGGCGTTCGCTGTGACAAAGACCACCGGTGACAGCGGCCGGTTTCCCCCCTCTCGTTTGTCACAATCGCCAGCACCTGTTCTCCTCAACTTTGGGATCTGCCGCTCAAAACGACTTGTACCACACCGCCACAGGCTCCGTCTCACAGGTACGGGGGAATAGTCATCACAGCCTGTCTACTCTTCGAGCCGTCGTCTTCTTTCGCGCCGATCTGCTACGGGCCGTTCTTCTTCCGCCGGGGGCGTAGTAAGTTCTGCGGACTCTTCATCGCGTCCTATTTCTTCGCGCCGGTCTGCCGTCCTGCGTTTTTCCAGCAGATGCTTCAGATGCTTCAGATCATCAGGGAGTGGTAGTTCAGTGGGCATGCCAGATTCAGACCTAATGGAAAGTAATGAAGTCCGGAAGACGCTGATTCACCGCGACGTGGTGTCATCTACGAGTTCAAATGTGATCCCGTCTCGACGGATGAAAACTGCACGAATTCCAGCTTCCAGCAGTTCTCCTTCGACGATATTGCGTTCGCCAAGAAGTGCCGATGTGCCACGGACAGTGGTCATGATCATGGTGACAGGTGTGTCCTGCAGTTTCCGAATTCGTTGTTGAAGATCTTCGATTCTGGCGCGCTGCATTTCTGCGGCGGCCATCGCTGCGATGTCGGCAGCCGATTCGATTCCGGCGGGATTCTCTGAATCCGCCGCTGCCAGACCCAATTCTCCGTCGTCACCAGCCGATGCAGCGATGTCTTCGAAAAACTCGGCTGCATTGATCGCCGTCATTCGCGTCACTGCCGTGATGCCGTTTCTTGCAAATTCCGCATCAAGTACCGCTCGGGGGTCAATCAGTTCAAATGGATTGTGTCCGACGATCGCGTGCAATGACCGTTCCGGCCATAAGACGCTGCGGTTGGAGTGACCGGTGTTCGATCCGTCGCGGTTTGGACTTTCACCGCGTTGGCGGATCAGTTCTATGCTCGGTGAAACCACGGTGTCCTCACCCGTCATCAGGGAATACAACAGCACCAACCCCAGCAGGGGGATGAGAGCAAGTTTAATTTTTTCATTCTTGCTGGCGGTTTCAGTCATTGATAGCCACCCTTGTTTTCGCGCTGTCAGAATCAGCGGCAAAGAAAATTGAAAGCTCCATCTGTAACGGATAGGTGCCGGTCGCCGTGCGTGGATCGATGTGCAACATGGAGACATGTGTCAACCGGGGCAACGATCGCAGACCCTCCAGAAACGTACAGATGCTCTCATACGATGCTTCGCCGGCCAGCTGGACACGGATCCGCTGGATACGGTCATTTTCTTCGGGCGGTCCGGGACGAAAGTTTTGAATATTCAAAACAGAATCCTCGGCGAGCTTCGCCAGCTGCTCCAGAAACAGTGAGTTTTCCGGATTGTGCGGAATCAAGGCTGTCACTTTCTCAAGCCTCTGGGTCATCGCCTCCAACTCACGTTCCGTGGTTTCCCTGGCTGCGACCAACGATTCCTGCTGTTCGAGAATCTCGGAGTCAACGCCGATGGACGCCTTCCACCGCTGTGCCTCGTCAATGGTCGCAGCGTAGAAGAGACACCCAGCCGCAGCAATCACGGCAGACACAGCTATACCCGCAGCGTGAACCGCGATACGCCGTTGTTTCAGACTCGCTGATAGATCCGGAGTGGCCATTGATTTGCCGCTGATTAATAGACGCAGGTGACTTCGTAGCCGCGCGTTTCGTGATGATTGAATACCTGACTGATGGAAGACTTCAGTTCGACCGACTCAAAAACGCCGGATTCGCGCAGAGAAGCGACGAACGAGGCAACCGCCAGGTCGTTCACCGCGATTCCGTGCAGATCCAGTTGCATTTTTTGTTCGAGAACAACATCTTCCTTCGAACTTCGATTCCCGGTCTTGATACCTGCCACGGATTCGGCGGTGACAACCGGTCGTTCGAAGGACGTGACGTTCAACGTCCGCACGCTGACTCGACCGTTGTTCTTCTGAGTTGCCGAGCTGATAATGCCCAGCAACTGCAGGGTCTGACTGCTGTCGGAGTCAGTCAGCCATGATTCGCGTTCCTTGATTGCCTGGACTTCTTTCGCCATCTGTTGCTGCTCCGCTGCGATTTCACGCAGTGGACCGCTCTTCGCTGCCAGCGTCGCAGCCGTCCCTTCCAGTTCGGACAGGCTCTGTAATTGCGAAAGGCAAGTGCCGGCCGTCGTGGCCAGAACGACAAGCCAGATGGCAGCCCAGCGTTTGAGACGAGACGTCAAAAAGCGTCTGTGCATGATGCTCGGTGGCAACAGATTCGGTTGCGACGTCATTGTGAGAACTCCCCGACCGAGGTCGCCATAGCCGCCGCATACAGTGGATCACTTCGATCGCCATCGCCATCGTTCAACGACCAGGCAACTGTTTCGACGCCACTCTGATCTTGAACAGCGGTGGCAATGTTCGGGATCGCCGCCATTCCTCCGAAGAGAACCAGGCGCGACGGCATCAGACGGACAACATGATGCTGCAGATACAGCAGCGTCTTTCGTAACTCGGCACCGATCCGTTGAACTTCCGGCGCCATCAGCAGATCGAGGGACCCCGGGACTGCTCCTGCGGCCCCGTCACGAGGCAGGCCAAACGTTGCCAGCACGTTCAGAGCATCACCGTGGTCCACGCTCAGGCCCTGTGCGACGGCATCAACGGATCGCTGGCCACCACAATCCCTGAACGACCGAACAAATTCCGGACGACCGTTTCGCGCGATAATGAATGTGACAGACGTGTGTCCCCAGTCCAGCAATGCGACGGGTTGACTGCTGCGGCTGGTTGGTGACATGTTGGCGGCTCTGGCCAGAGCGAACGGAAGCCCGTCAATGGCACCGCAGTTCAGTCTGGCGGTCGCAAGTTGTTCCACAATTTTGACCGCCAGGATATCGGGCAGCGACAGGCTGGCAACATGCGCCAGGTCGTGCCCGGTGTCGTTTTGCTGCCACAGTCTGGTCATGCGTTCGTCAAAGTCATCCGGGTAGAGATCTTTGATCGCTTCGAGGGCCATCTTTTCGACATCGCTTTCACTTCCCTGCGGCACTTCAACGGAACGCAGGTCAGTAAGCGACAGCCGATCACCAGCCCCAACAGCAGCACGGTCAGTTTTTGTGATTCGTTTTTTTTCATCTTTCAAGCTCCATGAGAACATAGCCGGGGCTAACCAACACTGCTGACATCCAATAGTGGCAACATGATTGACATGACAATAAACGAGACAAATACGCCCATCACCAGAATGATCGCGGGCTCAAGGATCTTGACGGCCTGCTTGATCAGACGTTCGCCTTCTTCTTCGTAGAATTCCCCCACCGTCTGAATCACTTCCGCAAGCCGACCGCTGCCTTCGGCCGTGGATATCATCTGTGCCGCACCGCGAGGAATGCAGTCCGCCGTGGTCAGCCCCGGACCAATGCCGCGACCGTTGATGACGTCGTCTTCCAATTGATAGAACAACTGTTTCAGCAGACGATTTCGAGTTGCAGCGCGACAGAGACTAAGCACTTCCAGAAGTGGAATTCCACTTTGCAGCATGGTGCCCATTAACGTGAACAGACGCCCCGCTGACAGACTCTGCACGGCCGGACCGATTCCCTTCACCCTGAGCAGAATACTGTCGAGGATCAAACGCACGCTTTCCAGAGCCATCGCTTTCCATGCGCCGATCGCGGCGGCAAAGGACTGATCTTCAGTTCACACAAACTGAAATTCAAGATCAACAATTCCATCGATGGCGCTATCATGTCCCACAATGACGTCGAAATCCGGGACACCTTCAACCTGAAATACGACAGCAGATATTACCGCAACCCGCCGCCGGGGTTCAGCGGACCGGAAGAAATCCGGCTGCTTCTTGGTAGCGCCCGGCGCGTGACTGAATAGACGTCTGGAAGCACGAGGCTTCTGAGCTTCTACTGTGCTCAGGCGTCACTCGCCTACTGCTGGTCAGAAATATATGCCGCGAAGATCAGCCGAAACGCCGGCGAGAACTTCTCAGGAGTTTCTGCCAACTCTGCCTGAATCGCTGACGTGCTCAACCAACGAACGTCCGTAATTTCTGACTCGTCGACCTTCAGTTCAGCGTCAGATTCGGCGACGAATAACTCAGTGAACTCGCTGGACGTGTCCCGACACGCGGCAAAGCGGCCAAACTTTTTCAGCTGTGCGTGCACTCCAAGTTCTTCAAACAGCTCCCGTTCGGCAGACACATCGTAGGATTCCCCTGCGCTGACGTGCCCGGATGCCGACGACGTCCAGACGGACGGGAACTCTTCTTTGTCGGCGTGACGAAGATGAATCAACATCTTTCCGCTGCTGCGAAACAGAAAGATGTGTACAGCCCGATGACGCAGACCACGCCGATGGACTTCGCTGCGCGACATCACGTCAACGACGTTGTCGTGCTCGTCGACAACGTCGAATTGTTCTTCTGCGGCTGGCAACTCAACGGGCCTCCGGTAAACGCGTTTAACGAGACGAACTCTGAACCCTCGGACTCCACCCGGCGCTGATGTAACGGTCCCGCGTTACGTTATGAAGTTGACAGCACCATGTCACTGTCACCTGACCACCAGACCACGGTTCAGGGGCAATGAGTGCACGGCAACTTAGTATTTCACAGTGAATATGATCCACAAGACGCTAGCCGCGGGTTCGTTCGGGAAAAACCGACGGTTCACACGTTGCCGCTCACGCCGAGAGCTACGTGACTTCAAAAACTGCGCCGCCGTGGCGTTGAGCGCGTGATGGTTTCATTTCCTCAGGAAGCTGGTTAAAATTTTCCTCCTTCCATTGATGAGTAATTTCCCACCAGATTCCAGAAAAGAGAAAGACGACCATGAAACGAAATAAATTTGCATTGGCAACCAGGATGCTGGGCATTATTGCGCTGGTTGGCGGCGTATCCTTTGCAGCAGTCAATGCCCCGGACGTGCTGTTTCCGGATTGGTCCGGCCCCACGGCAGGCAGCTACGACAAACCATCTTCGGAACTTGGCAAGAAGGTCTCAGCACGCCGCCCCTGGAGTGTTGAAACGATGGCGTCGGCGGTCGATGGCAAGCCTCTGGATGCGAAGGCCGTCTCTGTCGTCGGCGAGATTGTTGACCTTTCCTGCTATCTGCAGGTTGGCAAACACGGCGACAAGCATCGTGGATGTGGACAGAAGTGTGTGGCTAACGGCCAGCCGGTTGGACTTCTGGCCAAAGACGGTTCGGTGTACATGCTGATCGACGAAGAACACAACTCCCGCCGTGATGGACTGACTACCTTCCGGAAGGCGGCCATCGAGCATATGGCGCACATTGTGACGGTGAACGGATCTCTGTCTGAAGTTCACGGCCAGAAGGCCATCTTCGTTCAGGGCTTCCTGAAACCCGCAGGTGGAAACTAGACATGGTGCATCAACGATTCCCGACGCCAGCCGTCGGCATGCTTATGTTTTGCGCCGTCGTGTCGTGTTCGGTTACCGGGCGGTGTGAGGATGAAGAACCCACGCCGCCTCTGGGGCTGCCGCCAGTCTACTATCCGGACGACAATCTCTATTCCAAAGAGCGAGCTGCCCTGGGCAAACTGCTCTATTTTGACAAGCGTCTTTCGTCGGATGGCACTGTGTCATGCTCAAGTTGCCATCTCGTGAAGTATGCCTTTACGGATGGTGCGGCTGTTGCGACGGGGATCAATGGCCAAACGGGTGGCCGTAGCGCGCCGACTGCCATCAACCGAGGCTATAGCACGGCTCAGTTCTGGGACGGTCGTGCACCTTCGCTGGAAGCTCAGGCCATCGGGCCCATCGCGAGTCCCATCGAAATGACCAATGAAAAGGATCCGGAACGGGCGCATCAGACGTGTGTGGATCGGTTGCATAAAGTTCCTGAGTATCGTGCTCGGTTCAGCAAAGCGTACGGAGACGAGAACTTTACGATCGAAGATGTTGGCAAGGCGATTGCCACGTTCGAACGCACCATAATGTCAGGCAACTCGCCTTTCGACCGCTATAAGAATGGTGCCAAAGACGCGATGTCTGCTTCTGCGATTCGCGGGAAGGATATCTTCTTCAACAAAACGGCCTGCGACAGCTGCCATCTGGGATTCAATTTCACAGATGGTTCGTACGCTAACATCGGGATCGGCATGGACAAGCCGTCACCCGATCTGGGCCGCTACGTCGTCAGCAAGCGTGAAGAAGACAAGGGAGCCTTCAAGACACCCACTCTTCGCGAAATCGAGCATACCGGTCCGTACATGCACGATGGTCGGCTGAAGACACTTGAAGAGGTGATTGAGCATTACGACAAGGGAGGAATTGCCAATCCTTACCTCGACGAACGGCTGAAGCCGCTGAAACTGAGCAAACAGGACAAGCAGGATCTTGTCGCGTTTCTCAAGTCTTTGAGTGGCGAAGGCTGGCGCATGAAACCTCCAGCCAGCTTCCCACCATCAAAAGAATGACAGAAGAACCGCACCCCGTAGGGTCAAAATACTCCGCCGAACTCAAATCGCCGTAAAAACACTCGACTTA
>JAPYTO010000137.1 GCA_029941865.1 Fuerstiella sp.
AAGAGATTGTCTTTACCGACCTGTCTCCCGCAACATTGTCAGAAAAGCTGACCGCGTAGGGTCAAAAAACTGAACCGAACGCGAAGCTCTTTGACAATGAGGTTTTGGAAACACAAAACGATCGAGATTTCAGTCGAGCATCGACCGGAAAATCCGCCTTCAGACCGTGGAAATCGAGTTGCCCCACGGTGAGTGCGCACCTTCACCGCAGAATGACCACGATTCGGTGCAGATCTTTCCCGGCTTCTTTAGCAGCGCCTCGATCTGTGCGTTCTGGAACTGGATGATCTGCTGCTGTCGCTCATTGACCATGCCACAGAGTGCAGCGAGCAGAATGTGCCATGGCTGGAGCAGGAAGGGCATGTTCGGCGCCGAAAATAACCAGTCTCCGGTGGCGAGAGGTGAAATCAAGCGGCGGAGATGAGAGACTCTGAGTCGCTGAAATGCCCGTATTTCACGGCGTTTTGAGTTCGGCGTAGTTTTTTGACTCTACGGGCACTTCTCAGTCTGTCCTGGATGGGCTGTTGAAATTCATTCCGTGCACGCAAATGGCCAACTGGACCGGGCAACCGGCCATGTCTGTGCCGTTGCATCAATCGCAGGCAGGGCTGCCGATCGGTGTTCAGTTCCTTGGACGTTTCGGAGACGAAGCGACTCTGTTTCGACTCGCCGGTCAGCTCGAAAAAGCAAGACCCTGGTCAGATCGACGCCCCAACATCGCTTAGGATCGCTCGGTCAATAAGCGTCCGGTTTTCCTTTAGCGGAAGTCGCCAGGATTTTCGGAATCACGAGTTGCCGAAACTCCTGGCGAGTTCCGCTACGACAGTAAATGTCAGATCGTTGCTTAGCGAGTTCCGGCAGCTTCCGAAGAACGCAATCTCTCGCGAAACTCGTCAAAGGGTGCGGGCACATCTTTCGGAAAGCGGTCGAGAATCATTTGCAGGCGTTGCCGTCGGCCGGGCGCGATCTTATCCAGCGGATTGACTTTGTGTTCCTGGCGAGGGTCTTTGCCGAGGTCGTGAAAATTGCCATCGCTGTCAACGATATGATGCCAATCGCGAACCATGCGAAACTCGCCAAGTTGGGAATAGATCCAGCTGCGTTTGTCAAACGGATCTTCGCTGCCGCGCAGACTGGCGACGAATGATTGACCGTCCAGTTGCACTCCATCCGGCAGAGTGACCTGCGCCAGTTCCAGAAACGTCGGGTACAGATCTGTGAAGTCAATCAGATCCTTGGAGACTCTGCCGCCTTCGGCCAGAAACGGTGCGCGAACGATAAACGGCACATGCGCGCCCCAGTCGGCGTGGCGGCCTTTGCCCTTCGGGTAAGGTTCGTCGTTCAGCACACCAGCTGATGCCGAGCCGTTGTCTCCGGTGAAAACGACGAGAGTGTTCTCGCGAAGACCGGCATCATCAACTGCCTGCACCAGCTTGCCAACCAGGTGATCCATGTAGCTGACATTGTCGGCGTAAAGCGCGGGTTTGCCTTCAGGTGGGTCGGCTTTGTTCAGCGGTGTCGTGGTATGGGGACCGTGCGTCAGCAACATCGGATAGTAGACCATGAACGGCCCGTCCTTTTTCCGATGAACAAAGTCTATCAGGAATTCGTTGATCCTGTCGGGGCCATAAGCTGCGGTCTGACGGCGACCGTTTGTCATGATGTGGCCATCCCAATACCGTGCTTCTGTTTCCTGACGCCCGGCTTCAACACCTGTCCAGACACAGTGCTCATCGAATCCGTGATGTTTCAGTGCGTCCGGCTGTTTTCCGAGATGATTGATCTGCCACTTACCACCGATCGCTGTCGCATATCCGGAATCCCGCAGCACGCGGGCAAAGGTTGTGAATCCGGTCCAGCTTAACCCCTCGCCTCCCCAACGTGGAACGTCGTAATGCCGACTCCAACCGTGACGGAAAGGATACTGCCCGGTCAGCAGGGTGACTCGAGTCGGCGTGCAGATCGGCATGCACCACGCGGTCTCGTAGCGCACCCCCTGGCTGGCAAGACGGTCGACGTTGGGAGTCTGATGTGTCGCACCGTAACAGCTGACCCAGTCGCGGCCCATGTCGTCGACCATGATCAGAATGATGTTAGGGCGTTCATCGGCGCTGCAGACCGTCGCGACCCAAAACTGCAACAGAGTTATCGTGATCGTTTTCATTTGGTGTGGAATGCTTCGCTGGCGATCACCTGCTGGATCAGTTCCCGCAGGCCGTAATTGTGTTGAGGGGCCGAATTGACGATACGGTCGATGTCGCCACGATCAGTGAAACTCAACCGACGTCCAAGGGCGTAAATGAACAGCTTTTCGGTCAGGCACCGAGTGAACTGTTCAGGACGGCTGAGCAGAAACTTCCTGATTCCGCTGGGGCCTGGAATGGCGGTCCCGTCTGGCAGTTCGCCGGAGGAATCGATGGGCAGCTGTTTGCTGTACCGATTCCGCCACGCACCAACGTGATCAAAGTTTTCCATCGACAGACCGATGGGATCGATCTTCCGATGGCACTCATAGCACGTCGGGTTGTTGCGATGTTTCTCCAACAACTGGCGGAATGTGGCAACACCCCGTGTGTCCGGTTCAATGGGATCCACATCCGGAGGCGGCGCGTTCGGAGGTGTACCCAGCAGGTTTTTCAGGACCCAAATCCCTCGCATGACGGGTTGTGTCTCCACACCGTTGGACGTCGCGGTCAGAATGCTGGCGTGTCCCAGCAACCCGCCTCGGTGTGAGTCGGGCGTAAGCAACACTTTCCGGAATCCATTGACGTCCGTGAGCCGCAAGGCGCTAGCCGCGGGTCCATGTTCTCTGCCGTTCTTCGCATCGCCCCCCGCGACCAGCGCCGCTGACTCAGCCAGACCGTAATGGCGGGCCAGCGCGGCATTCAGAAACGTGTAGTCCGAATCGACGAATTCAAGGATGCTGCGGTTTTCATCCAGCACATGACGAAAGAACAGTCGCGTCTCCTGACGCATGGCGTTTTCCAGGTCGTCTTCGTAATACGCTCTGTTCTTTTCCGGATCGGGCGGCATTTCGCCAAGCTTCCGCAGATCCAGCCACTGCCCCACGAAGTTCTCGGTGAACGCTGCAGATTTTGGAACCCGCAGCATTCGTTCGGCCTGCGTTCTCAGCACTGTTGGGTCGCTGAGTTCTCCGTTATCGGCAGCGGCGCGAAGTTCATCGTCCGGCATCGAACTCCATAGGAAGTATGAGAGTCTCGTAGCCAGTTCGTGGTCGCTGATCCTGCGGCTGTCAGAATCGGATGGTGTGGTTTCGGCAAGATACAGGAAGTTCGGCGATGTCAGGATCGCTCTCACGCCATACTTCGCGGCCTCCCAGAAATCACCGTGCTGGGCGAAATACCGCCGAGACAGATTGAGGTAGGGTTCCAATTCTTCGTTGCGGACAGGGCGTCGAAAAGCCGCGGAAGCAATACGCGTCAAAGACTCATCCAGGTAGGTAACGTCGGGCTTCCTGGGCGGATCGGGAAAGAAGCGAGCAAACCCTGGAGTTGGCCACGTTTCATAGAAAGGCCCTTCGATCTGCAAGGTGTGCACATGCAGTTCAGGCCCGGAACCCACGTACATCTCCGGGGGGTTGCGGATCGGATACAGAGCGTCCTTGTTATATTTCGGCAGGACCTTGCGCAGGATGCGTTTGAACGATCCGTTGGGGCCGTTGGCCCAATGCACATGAAACGTGAACCCTTTCTCAAGCCAGACCCGGTGTTCAATTTCAATCACCCTGTCATCGGGAATTTCGTATTCGCCGATGATGCGATGAGCAGTCGCCCCAAGTTCTCGTGAGTCGATGGAGATCGAGAGCCTCATGGGCTCCTGCGAATTGTAGCGCAGGTCCTCATCCTTGTAGCGGGAAACCCTTCGGATAGCTCGGGCAGAAAGACGAATGACATACTCGCCATCTGCCGGCACTCCTTTTCGCTTGTCCAGCTGCCGTGATCCCAACGGTTGACGAAACTTGATAAACAGACGCCCTGCATCCATGCGGCCGGTCTTGTCGATGCTCACACCGCTTAGAACTTCCTGTGCCGAATCGGGCCCCGCTTCACCTCCCATGTGAAAGTCAATCATCTCGGGCCGCGGTCCTGGCCGCACGGCCTTGTCAGCCACCTTGCGAGCGGCTTCCAGATAGTTGCGCAACAGATAGTCCGAAGTCACCAGCCCTTCCCCGACGTTGTCAAAGCCTTCCGTGGCATCGTCCACAGGAAACGTGGTTGTGGGGTCGAAATCGATCATCGGCAATTGAAACAGGTCTCGAATCGTGTTGCGATACTCAGCACGGTTCAGACGTCGCAGCACGACCTTGCCCACATTCTCTCGTGCGGCTTCGCGTGCCTTGGCAAGGGACTCCGTCAGGGACAGA
The DNA here is from genome assembly GCA_029941865.1 of Fuerstiella sp. GTDB lineage: Bacteria > Planctomycetota > Planctomycetia > Planctomycetales > Planctomycetaceae > Fuerstiella. The sequence goes on from JAPYTO010000137.1 coordinate 4,385, forward strand.
ACGACTGTCTTTAGTTCTGCCTCGGTCGGTTGCTGCTCATCTTCCGGCGGCATCGCCGCCAGGTTCAGCTGATCCAGAATTTCCTGCAGCAGTTCGGCCTCGTCAACACTGGTCGCGTCGGAAGACAACTGGTCGAAGCGACGGTCCGCCTTTTGCGTTTTCGGGCCGTGGCAACGAACGCAGTAGGTCTTCAGAAACGGCTGCAGAGTTTCGTGACCACGATCGTCAGCCTGTGCTGAGGCGGCTAGTAAACCAAGCAGCAGGCAGCAAATGAGCGGCCAGGCGCTAGCCGCCGGTACTGGGAAACACCTCATCGTATTGGACCGGCAGCCAGCGCACGGCCACTCACATAGTCGACTCATTTTCGTTGTCCCATTCGATCTTGCGCCTCGTTGATGTAGATCACGACCTGTTCCAGACTATCCTCGTCGTCAACGATCTCGATATCTCCGGCGCGTGTCCAGATTTTCGTATTGGAAATGGCATCAGGTGTTTGCCTCAAAACTCGTGTTGCATTGGCCTTGAACTGGCCGCGAACTTTCTTCGGCTCTGTGTCGGCGGTGACTGCGACGTGCACATGGTTCGTACGAGCATTCACCGCATGAAACTCCCAACCACGAATCTCCGCGTGCCTACGACAGACACCTTCGACCTTTCGACGCTGCACACTGTTAAGTACGACCGCTGTCTCTGTCATTCGGCCTCGGGACCGGTCTTCCAGCAGTGGTTGGGGCGGCTGTACACCGGCATTTGCTTTACGCCACCCACGGCCGTCCCCTGGAAGCCATGTTCCGTACGTCGTCCAGGTTATGAAGTAGATGAGCGAGTCGTTCATGATTCTGTGAAATTTGCGAAGCGGAAAGGCGCTGCCAACGGTATCTCTGTGAAGAACCGGCGGCTAGCGCCTTGCCGCTCAGTGGAGGCAACTTCATGTCAGCAGGTGATTCAGGTTGTTGGTGCTGGTGGAAAACTCGTCCGTTTCGATGCCCAGTTGCTGCAGGATCGTGACATACAGGTCGCACAATGCTCGACCGTCGCGTCCGTGTCGTTCAAAGCGATGATGACGGCCGTTGTTGAAGCCGCCGCCGGCCACCATGATCGGCAGATTCCGACTGGAATGTGCACTGGCGTTGCCCATGCCGCTGCCGAACATCACGACGGTGGAATCCAGCAGAGACTGACCGTTCGAATCGGGCGTGTTTTTCAGCTTTGTCAGAAACCGTGAGAACCCGGCTGCGTAGAACGATTCGATAATGGAAAGCTCATTCAGCAATTCGGGCCGTTTTCCGTGGTGAGTAAGCGAGTGATAACCCAGCGAGATGCCGTCAAAGGGGAACATGCGATTGCCGCCCGGATGCCCGTAGCAGATCACGTTCGTGGAATTCGTCTGCAGAGCCAGGACCATCAGGTCGTACATAACGGAAGTGTTGTACGGGTACTCCAGATCGACGATTGTGTCGTCATCGTCGCCGCCGCGGATGACATCTTCCGAAGCTTTGGGTTTGGCAATATTGATCCACTGTGCCTGCCGTGCCAGCTTGACTTCGACTTCGCGAATTGCAGTGAGGTATTGATCCAGCTTGGCCTGGTCGGCTTTGGCAAGACGCGAATTCAGACGTTTGGCGTCCTGCCGTACGACATCCAGAATGCTGGCGTCTTCATCAAGAAACCGCTTCGTTTGCTGCTTCACTTTCGAATTATCATCAACAAACAACCCGGTAAAGACTCGAGTCGGATCGCCGTCGGTCGGCACAGTCACTCCGGCGCGCGACCACGAGACACCGCCTGATCCAAGCAGTAGAGACGGAAACCGCGTGTTCTGCCCGATCTTCTCGGCCAACAGCTGGTCCAGTGAATGCAAATGCTGAGGACGGTCTTTGACGTCTTTCAGTTCGACACCGTTGAGCAACGTATTGGAACACCCATGACCGCCACCAACTCGGGGATGATCCAGATTGGTGAAGATCGTCAGGTCGCGCCGATGCGGTTCCAGCGTCTTCAGCAGTCGAGGCATCTCATAGTTCGTGCCAGTCTCTGCAGGAAAGAACCCGGCCGGATTCATGCCGTAGTTGGGAGCGACGCAGACAAAGCGTTTTGCAGCACCGCCTGTCGGCCCGCTCGGTGATGCCCGCAAAGAGGCAAAGGACGGAAGGGCAATGGAAACGCCGAGCCCCTTCATAATTTGCCGCCTGGTTATGTTGGTCATGATTTATTGTCCATACTGTTTCGTCAGAGTTTGCTGTTACTCTCCCGGAGGGAGAGTTAAGCATCATGGTCGACTTCACCCTTGACTCTCGGTCCCAAACTCCAGTTTGGGGCCGCATATCCTCAAAGCTCACCGGTTGTGAAAGGTGTCACTGGTGGCCACGCCGGTAATCAGGTCTCGCAGGCCGTAACCGTTCGCTGCACATACGGCAGCGATTTTTTCAACTTCGGCCTGGTCACGAAATGTCATCAAACGACCGGTGGCGTAGGTAAGCAGTTTCTCAGTCAGTGCCTGAGTAAACCGATCCTTCCGATCAAGCAGCAGTTTCTTCAGACCACGTTCGTCCTCAAAAGTCTCACCGGACGGCAATTGACCGGAACCGTCCACAGGCGGCCCTTTGCCACCACGTGCCGCGTAGTGCGTTCGGTAGCCGCCGACGGGATCGTAGAATTCGAGTGCAAACCCAGCGGGGTCGATTTTCTGATGACACTCGGCACACGCTACCACATTGCGGTGCCTGTTCAGCTGTTCGCGTATGGTGGTCGTTCCACGAGTATCCGGTTCCAGGGGTTCGACATCCGGTGGTGGCGGTGACGGTCGCGTGCCAAAGATGTTCTCAAGCACCCACACACCTCGAACAACAGGCGACGTTTCAATGCCATTGGCCGTCAACGTGAGCACGCTGCCCTGGCCCAGCAGGCCTCCGCGATGGTCCTCCGGCTTTAAGGCAACCTTGCGGAAGTGCTCTCCATAGACGCCCTCGATACCATAGTGTCTGGCAAGCCCGTCGTTGAGAAACGTGTAATCGCTGTCGAGTAGATTGAGGATAGCTCCGTTGGATTCGAGCAGGTCATGGAAGAAGAGACGTGTCTCTTCTTTGAAGGCAGCTTCCAGTCGATCGTCGTAATACGCCCGGAACGCCTTGAGATCCGGCGGCATGGAACCCAGCGTGTTGATGCGAAGCCAGCTGTCAGTGAAGTGTTCCACAAAGGCCCGCCCCCTGTCATCAATCAGCATGCGGTCAATCTGTGCGTTGAACACATTGCCACCGTTAAGTTTCCCCGAGTCAGCAATCGCCGTCAGTTCGTCATCGGGCGTCGTGCCCCATAAAAAATACGACAGCCGTGACGCCAGTTCGTGCTGCGTCAGCTGTGTATCCGTTTCATCGTTGCCTTCATCAAGATACAGAAACCGCGGTGACGTCAGGATCGCTGCCAGTCCCAGCTTGATCGCAGCCGCCGGTGAATCGCCGTTCTGGATTCGCTGGCGGATATAGGCGGCATAATGATCAATTTCGGCAGGCTGAACCGGCCGACGGAATGCGCGAGCCGCGAAACGTTGCACCACCTGATCGATATCGACCTGCGACGCATCGGTCTGGTTACCGAAGAGCAGGCGATGGCTGGTGGGTGGCCATTGGTCATAGATCGGCCCTTCAATCTCCATGCCCCAGACTCGCATCCGAGGCCCGTGATAAACTTCCGACAGGATCTTATTGTCATTGTTTCTGAGCAACCGGTCCACAGTTTCTCTGGCGCCCGGACTGCCGATTCTCGCTGCATCCAGCTGAGTCTTCGTGGCCCGAATAACTTCCGGATGATGCTTCACGGCGACTTTGCGGATATTGCCTTTCGAGCTGACGCCGTTTGTCCAGCTGACAAACGGCACTGCGCCTTTGTTAAGCCACACACGTTGAGTGAAGACTTCGAGTTCGCCGTCCGGCAGATCCCAGACCTTAACCAGTCGCCGTTGATCCGCGGCGTTTTTTTCGAGCAGCTGCGCGTTCGGTGCAATCCAGAGTGCCAGTTTAAGTGGGTGACGCTTGTACCTGTCGAACTCGGAGTGTTCGTATCCGTGATCCAGGCGATTCGCTGCGGCAGCACGTACACGGATCGTGTACCAACCATCGTCGGACGCGCCCCCATTATTTACAAACGCCTTGACAAAGTTCGGGTGACGCTCACTGGGCTGACCGTGTCCAATCTCGATGATCTCGTCGTCGATGATCAGCCGCCACGTCACAGGAGCTCGTTCATACTCGTAAATTCCGTTGAAGTCCCTGCCGGTGTACTGCCATGTCTGTTTTTCGGGCCGCCGAACATCAAAGAAGATGGCCTCATCCAGAAACGTCTCGGCGACTTCCAGGTACCGCTGCAACTGGTAGCTCGACAGCGTGAGCGCCTCACCATTGTTGTCGAAGCCGTGGCTGATGGCGTCGGCGGGAAAGTCGGCGGTGGGGTCAAATTTGTCAGCGTGGACGCCCAGAAGATCACGCATCGTATTGACGTATTCAAAACGATTCAGACGCCGCATCATCGTTGACGCACCTGCCCTTGCATCCGATTCGGCCTGCAGATAGTTCGTAATCCAGCCAATCACTTTCCGCGTTTCATCAGCGGGTGGCTGGACGACACCCTTTTTCTCGGGCGGCATATCTCCTCGATTCATCGCGTCCAGAGCTTCTTCCAGCAATGACATCAACTCATCGCTGGGGGCAGAATTTGTTACGAATTGATCAAGACGTCGATCGCCTTTCTGGACTTTGTTGCCGTGACAGCGGTAGCAATACTGCTTGAAGTAATCCGTCACAAAAGGAGCAACCTCCGGGCCGGCCGATTCAGCGGCGACGACGCTTCCGCCCGTGCACAGGACCAGCGACGCGATCACAGACCATGTGACCTGTTGAGCCGTTCTGTGAAACAGACAAGCTATCATGACTGCACCTCCAACCCGGTCAGCGTGCTGCTGGACAGACCGAACTTATCTGTCTCTACTCCGAACCTCTGCAGCATGGAAACGAACAGGTTGCTGGCAGCCGTAGCCTGTCTTCCAGCTTCATCCTTGAAGTGCGACTTGTGTTCACCGTGCCTGAAACCACCGCCTGCCAGAACCAGCGGCAGGTTTTTGTTGGAATGCGAACTGGCATTCCCCATGCCAGATCCAAACAGAACCATGGTGTTGTCCAGCAGTGTTTTGCCGTTCGGTTCCTGCACGACTTTCAGTTGCTCAAGGAACCGGGCAATCTGCGTCGTATGGAATTGCTCAATCACTGACAGCTCGGTGATGTATTCCGGAACCTTGCCGTGGTGAGTCAACTGGTGATAGCCCCGGCTGATCTTAAAGCCACCATAGTTGGCACCAATATCGCCCAGTGCCAGTGTGATGACACGGGTGGAATCGGTTTGCAGCGCCAACGCCATCAGGTCGTAATACAGAGGCACACGGTCGATGAAATCCAAATCGTTCGCGGCAGCCGCCAACCTGTAGTCCACCGTCGGCTTGGGTCGGTCCAGCCACTGGCTCGCCTGGATCAAACGTTTTTCGACTTCTCGTACCGATGTGAAGTAACGGTCCAGTTTGTCACGATCACGTGTGCCGACTTTGCGTTGCAGGTATTCAGCGTCCGTTCTGACCAGATCCAGAATGCTGGTGCGTGCGGCGTACTTCGCCTGCGTACTCTGCCGCAGCCGTGGATCGACCTTCTGAAACAGCAAATCATAGATCGTTTCGACGTTGGTCACCGGGGGAATCGAAACTCCCGCTGCGCTCCAGGAAATCATGTGGTTCGTGTCATGACCACTCGCCAGCTGCAGCGACGGATAACGTGTCTGAACGCCAACATTCTGGGCGGCCTTCTGATCGATGGAGATATTCGCTTCGGGCATGCCTTTCGAGTTTTTGGACAGCACGCCCGACAGGTAGGCGTGTATACCTCCATGTCCGCCCTGCGCCTCGGTCCCGTGGTCCAGGCCGGAGAAGACAGTGAAGTCGTTTTTTAGATTCTTCAGCGGCTGCAGTCGTTCCGGCAGTTCGTAATCCGATCCGGTCGTTTCAGGGAAGAACAACCGCGGCACGAACCCAAAATTCAATCCGGCACAGACCATGCGTGTCGGGACAGCGTTCACCGTTGTGGTTCCCGCCATTGCATCCAGATATGGGAGAGCCATCAGGGCCCCGCCTGTGCCACGGAGCACCGTTCGCCGATTCAGTCGATTCACCATTCTTGTAACACCTTCGGTAATTCCCGTAGTGCCCGCTGCCAGCGGGCGAAAAAGCACGCAGGCTGCGTGCACTACATTCGGGCGACCGTGGAAGTGCGGCCCGTGACTTGAATTGTTCTAACTGATGTACTTCGCTTTTTATGGAGGTGGGGAATTGTCGTGCGTTCTGATTCAGTTCAGTTCATCAACAACAACGCGAATCTGATCAACGGCCGTTCCCGCTGACAGATCAAGTGACAACGTCCGCCGATCGACACTCAGGATCACAACATCACGCCCGGAATCTGACGCATTGTCTGCCCGCGGTGGCTCGATTCCGCGCCGCGTCTTGACGTAATCGCCACCCGGATGACCGAGCAGGTCGTCTGTCGCGCTAAGCTTTTTCGAACTGGCAATCAAGCCGATCACGGGTCGGTCGAATGTGACCTGACCGATGACACGAGGCTTATTGATCGCATTCCGTTCCAGGCGACCGACCGGATCGAGTTGCAAGAGGTAGCTTCGAATGCGACCACCGGCAGCGATGGCGTGCTGTTCGCTGCGATGAATCCGTTGATATTGGCCGGGGTCGACAAGATCGACGAAGAATTCTGTCTGGGGGACCACACCACTTCGTTCCAGGAAGACAAGAATCCGTTCGTTGTCCTCGAACCGCCCGGGAACAAATTCCGGTCCCGGCGAAACGAACTTCATCAAGCCGGTCGCCTGCAACACACCAGACGTCACCGGCCACGCGCCTTCATAGCGATTCGTTTCGTACGCCACCGATTTGATCACACTGCCACTCGGTCGTGACCGCACCGCATTGCCTTCACGCACAAGCTGCACGGCATCCCGCCCGGCAAGGTTGACTTCAACTTCACCTTCAAACACACAAACTCCTGTTTCACCGTCTGTACCGACGGAAACGCCAAAAGCCGTGCCGAGATCAACGACGTCCATTGCCGGCGTCTGAACCTCAAAACCGATCGCCGCTTCAGGAATCTGAGCCGTCAGAATGCCATGATGCAGGCGAGTTCTGTTGTTGGACAGTACCTCAAATCGGGCTGACCCCTGCAGCGTTACGGAAGCTCCGTTCGCGAAGTCCAGACGGGCGATGCCCACGTCCAATTGCACGATTCCGCGGCCAATCGGATCGCCGACCGAACGCTGCTGGTCAGACCAGCCGGCATTGGACTGATAAGCCACTGTGGCAATGGATGCTGTAGAGTTGGAACGATCAAACGAATTGCCCGGCCCAAACAGAACGCTTGCCAGCAACGCCGCAGTCGCCAACGTCGCGGCGACAAACGCAAACGTCCGTCTGCCGTCGTGGCGTCGAATGGGCTTGTCGCCGTATTCCGAAAGATCCGGCGAAGCGTCGTCGCTGCAGACCGCCAGTGCTTCCTGCTGGACGTTTCTTCGGTGTAGCGAACGCCGCAAATCAGCATGAATTTCGGAACGCTCAGCAAATCGCCGCATGTTCTGATCAGCCTCCAGCCAATGCAGAACGGCTTCAGATTCTTCGTTGCTGGTGTCTCCGTCCAGGAATCGGTCCAGCAGTTCGTCGGACACATCCATCACGCATCCACCATAGTCAGCCGCCGCTGAACGCACTCCGCCAGCCCACTGCGGACTCGTGTCAACAGCACGCGCACCGAGCCCGTCGTCGAACCCACGGAATCGGCAATTCGTGCGGAGGGCAGTTCCTCAACATATCGCAAGTCGAGACCCCGGCGAGATTTTCCCGGGAGCCCCTCAAGACAGTGTTCCAAAGCTTCGCGGCGATCACTCCGTCCGGCATCCCGCTCGACGATTGCCTGGCTGAGTTTCTGCAGCAATTCGTCCGAGAACACCAGTTGATCGCGTTTTCTGCGGCGATAGAAATCAATCACCCGTGACCTGGCGACCCACAGGACCCAACCCAGAAACGGACGGCTGGAATCGTACTGGTCGAAGCGGCGGGCAACTTCCTGAGCAATCTGCTGCACGAGGTCTTCGGCGTCATGAAACCCTGCGATTGACGCAAATACATAGGCAGACACAGACGGCTCAGCGGCCAGCCAGTGCTGAGTAAATTCCTGCCTGCGTTCGTTTTCGCTGAGATCCTGATTCACGCTGTCATTTCCCCTTCAGGCAGTATGCCGCACGCCTGAACGATTCGTTAACAGGAAATTCCTGAATCTGCAGTTAATCTAACGTTGCTGAGCCGGGCTCGCGGTTTCCAGCAAATTTTCCTATTTCTTCCCGTCGAGATTCTCTTCGATCTGCGTGTCATCGGGCGCAGGCGAGGGGCAGCCGTCTTTCGGAACTTCGACCTTGGCTGTCCACAGGATTGCGTTCAACACGACTTTGCGAAAGTTGTCGTTCTGCCAGCTGACATGATTGTGCGCACCGGTGAATCCGAATCCACGGCCGCCATCCGGTCGCTGATAAGCCCAGGCCACGTGCTGTTTTTCGCCGGAGTGAACTGCTTTTCGCACAGCGAAGTTTCCGCTCCGCGGTCCATCCGGACGCTTCAGCGTTTCCGGTGGCGGCAGATCCGTCAGAATCGGCGTCACGCCTTTCATGTCCTGCACAAATCGCATGTGGTAGTACCATTCATCGTGCACGCTGAATGGCTGCACGCCATTGGTGATCGGGTGATCCGGCAGGTCCTCAAAATTTGGTGCCCAGTGAGGATTGACGGACCAATCGAGGTCACAGAATCCTCCCATCCACTCCAGGAATTTGTCGCCTGCCTTTCCCTTTTCCGCCTCCGTCGCCCAGTGAATCATCACCACGCCGGTCCCCGTTTTCATCAGTGCATCAAACTCGTCCAGATGCGGATTCAGAAGATGACGACTGTGCCCAGTGGAGAAAATCACGACCGTTGCTGCGCCGTCCAGAATCGATTTGTCCTGCGGATAGCCGGACTGCGGCAGCACCACCGCTTCGACGTCCAGTTTCGAATTGTTCAGGGTGGCGGCCAGAATCATGTTGCCGGCACGATGTTCGTGCTTCATGCGCCCATGACTGGGTTTGCCGGAAATGAAGACGATCTTTGATTTCTCGGCCGCATAACCTGAACTGAACAGCGACACGGCAAGCAGTGCGGCAAGGCACAGTTTGTATTTCATGGCTTACTCACTTACGACAGAGACATTGTTCCAATAGGCCCACTCATTACGCCAATCGTTGGGACGGTTTTCAATTGTCAGCTCAATTCTGCGTCCGGCGAATTTCGTAAGATCAACGGCAACGTCCAGCCACTCGTCGTCCGAAACCGACCTGGAACTGATGACCTGATCGGCAATGACTTCACCTGCCGCCAGGACTCTCAGTTGCCAATCGCCATGTGGATGATGGCTGACGCGCATGTTCAGTGTTGTCTTTCTGTCCTGCGGAATCTTCAACGCCCGAAACAGGCTGCTGGGCGTCTTGCGATCCAGAGGATGCGTTTGAACGGCCGTGGCATTACGAAAGACTTTGTGATGGACCACGCCGCCTTCACCCACGTTGCGAACCAGAAACCCAGGGGCAACTTTCTGAATCGTCCACTGCCACTCAGACGGTTGTTTCGCTTTTTGGGGACGATCAACGCTGGCGGCGACGTCTGCTGTGACCATACGGCGAGCGACGAATTCCTGCAGTGCCGGTATCTTTCCTGCGATGGCAAGGCTTAATGATTCGCGGGGATGGTCGGGCACCATTGGTTCCAGGCCGAACCAGTACATCCGCGGTAGATTGTTGTCATCGACGTCTTCGCCATGCGATGCCAGTCCTTCCAGAATCGACCAGCGATCGGCAAAGGGCAACCTCTGCACGGCCGACGACAGATAAAGACGTACGACCGGTGATCGTTCGTGCTTTGCCATGGCCGTCAATGATTTAAGAACTGACTTATCGACCGGCGTTTTGTCCGCAGCGGCCACCGGCTGAAACGCGTTGACAGTACTGGCGTCACACAGAAACTGAATCGACCAGCCTCGGACATATTCGTCCTCGTGACCCAACAGGGCGACCAGAGCGTCGTGGTCCAATCCTCCGGTCACCTGCAATGCCCACAAAGCGCGAAGCCGTTTAGGAGACGACTTTGCTGCCTGGAACAGGTCATCCAGCTGTGAATGCACCAGCGACGTGTCCAGCAAACCATTCGCAGCCCGTGACTGCAGTAACGTGCGGGAATGCCGAACGTACCAATCGTTCGCATGCGTCTGCAGTGCAACCAACTGTGCATCCGACATCGCACTCAGGTTTGGTCGAGCGACGGGTTTTGCGTCCTGCGGCATGATGCGATACACACGGCCACTGTTTGGAAAATTGACGGCGTTGCCGCAGACGTCGCTGTCGTGCCAATCCAGAATGTAGACTCCACCTTCAGGACCGATCTCCACACTGAATCCGACCCACGCCATGTCGTTGGTCGGCATGAAGTCGTCACCGTGCTTGCCAATAAAGCTGGAACCATTCGGCACCATGACATCGGTCAGGACCGAGTGTTCATGAATATTGCACATAAACAGCCGATTGCGATATTTCTCCGGGAACGCGTTCGCCAGATAGAAGCGAGCGCCACCATGAGCCGAAAGGTGCGTATGATCGCGAATCGTTTTGATGTCGTCGAAAACATACGGATTCACATGAGGACGGCTTTGCTTGTGATAAACGCCTCCCTGCACCACGTGGAACAGATGCGGAATAACACAGCACGTGGCAAATCCCTGACCGTGATCGTCAAAGTCAAAGCCCCAGGGATTTGACAGCCCTCGCGCGAAAATTTCGAACGTCTGGCGAGTCGGATGATATCTCCAGATACCACCGTCGATGAACTGGCGTGCTGCATCGTCATCACCCGGTTTGCCGACCCGCGATTGGGTGAACACACCGTGGCAGCCATACAACCAGCCATCGGGGCCCCAGATAAAACTGTTCAGCGTTTCATGGCGATCGTTGATGCCCCAGCCATCAAGCAAAACTTCAGGAGGCCCGTCAGGCTTGTCGTCACCGTCGGCGTCAGGAATGAAAGTCAGATTGGGTGGCGATCCGACAAACACTCCGCCGAATCCACAGGCCAGCCCCGACGTAAACGTCAGCGTGTCAGTAAATGTCTTTTTCGTGTCAAAGATGCCGTCGCCATCGGTATCTTCCAGAATCTGAATCCGGCTGACCTGCTCGTCGGTGTGCTGCTTCCGCGTCTGATAGTTGAAATTCTCGGCCACCCACATCCTTCCCCGGTCGTCAAAACAGAACGCGATGGGTTCGGCGATGTCAGGTTCAGATGCAAAGATCGAAACCTCAAACCCGTCCGGTATCGACATCTCTGCGACGGCCTGATCGGGTTTAAGAAACGGCGCATTGCTGGTCTTGTGCTGCTTTTTGGGCAGTTTGTTTCTGGATTCCTGAGCCGTCCCCACAGGAACGGTGCACAACAACAGAAACAGCACAGACAACGCCCGAGTCATGTGGAACGAAAGCCGTTTGTTCATTGCGCCAGCTCCACTTGCTCAGTTGTTCTCAGGTACTTAATCAGGTCAATCATTTCCTGCGGCTTCATGGCCTTCAATTGTCCTTCCGGCATCATCGATTTCGGTGAGATTACTCGTTCTTCGATGTCCGACTTTGCGATAACAAGTCGCGGTTGTTCGACCGTCTTCAGGATAACGCGAGTTCCATCCTCTTCAGCAACAACGCCGTTAATGACGCGTCCGTCGACCGTGTGAATCGAAACCATCTTGTAGCCGGCAGGAACGTCATAACTGGGATCGACGCTGTTCAACAGGATATAGTCAAGGTTGGCCCTGTTCGACCCCGTCAGATCCGGTCCAATTTTTCCTCCTTCGCCGTACATCAAATGGCACGTGGCACAGATTTTTTTGAAGACACTTCGGCCATGGGAAGCACTCGCGTTGGCAAGTGCCGCAGAAGTGATTCTTTTCCTGTACTTTGCGATCAACTTCTCCCGGTCTGCTGCGACCGGCCGGACTTTGCCAAACACTTTTACGAAACGGCCCCCCAGAATACCGTGCAGCGAGCGACGGACGTGCGCGGGAATTTCATCGCGCGATATCTTTTTCTGCTCGACCGAACTCAGTAAAGCTGCGGCGTAGTTCTTTCGTGTGGCCAGAGTTTCAACCACGGCGCGACGGAGCTCAGGACTCAGTTGCCCATACCGTCCCAGCAATATTCCAGGAGCCGTTGCATTCTCAACCATTGCATAGCCTCGAATCGCATCCAGCCGCAGGGCAGGCTCATCCAGCAATGATTCCAGCAGAGAAGACGCTTCCACGTTCTGATAAGTCAACAGTGAACGAAGGGCGCTGCGACGGGCTTTGGGGTCGGCTGAAGTGTCTTTCAGGACTGCCATCGTTCGCTGCATCGCCTTGCGATCGCCAAAGATCTGCGACAGTTGCGTGGACAGGTCGCGAATGCTTTCGTGTTCGCTGTGGGCCAGTTTTTCATTCAACGCACTCCAGCCAGCAGGAGCGGTAACGTTGCGACGACCCTCCAGCCCGCTGAGCATGCCTCGCAGCAAAGCACTGCGAACGCCCGGATTGTCGGTGGCATCCAACGTCTCAACCAGGAGTGCCAGAGACGCCGATTCGTCCGCCGAGTGTGCTGCGAGGGAAAGGCAGACGAGCCAAACAGTCATCCAAGAAGTGGAAAAACGCAGCATATTCATTGCCGTAGTGGTAATATCTTTGCGAAAAAACGAACATCCGTTGTGCATCGGATGGCGACATCTTATCAGCTTCCCGGCGATCGTCGAACCGTTGCCGCATGACATGCACGGCGACTGTGCAAGCATTGGGGAAGGTCTGCACTAACCGCAACCATACATTCGCACCTCGACGTTCATTGCCCCTCCCCGCTCGTTCCTCGCGACCCTCCCGTAAAGACGGGAGGGTAAAGTTGTGTAGACACCTATGCTCAGAGGGACAGTGAAGTTTCGTAGTTCATGTTCACACCGTTCCCCTTCGTCTCTACGTGAACCGCAACACGTAGTGCGGGATGCCAGCCTGCGAAAAACGCGTATAAACAGGCTGGCAATCTGCACTACGGTGGACGCAAGCAACAGGCAGGCTGCCTGCACTACACGTCAGCGGATCAACAACCACAATCCCTGCCGGACCCTCGATAAAGGTGATGTTCGCCAGGTCCGCTCCCCTGACCTGGTGGATGTTGTCATGTACCTGAAACAACCCCGCGATCATCAGCAGTTGCGCCTGTCGCCACAAACTCGGATTGACAGTCAGCGGTGCTCGCTCGCCTTCTTTGATGAACGAGTATTCCTTCAGGTTCCAGACAGGCACGTTGTTCTCATCGACAACGATCCCGTCGTTCGGCAATTTTTCCATAAAGCCCCGGCGTGCATCCCGAAAGCTCTATTGCTCCTCAAACGGCAGCATTTTGTACAACAGTGAGTTGGCAAAAATGGTCGCTTGAGTCGCTGGCTTTGCGGCCAGTTCTCTGTTCCGATTGGCGGCATCAGGCTCGTCCGAAAACAGGGGTGACTGCAGAGTGGCTGCCAGTGCGACAGTGCACAGCAGGACCGTCAATGTTGTCGTCAGTTTTCGCATCGCACTGTTCCCGGGCCATCTTTTCGCACACACACACGAAACTGCACGCTGCCCAAAGCACAAGCAAGCTTCACCAGTATTTGGCGGAAGACATCGTTCCACAATAAACGGAAGCAACCGGCACCGTTCATTGGCACGAAGACAGTGCCACGACAAGACAGGTACGATCGAGCCATCCGATGTTCCATGATCTTCCAGCAGAAGCATTTCCTGACAACTGCCTATGCACCTTTCTAAACGCCGGATACCGTCGCCACAAGTTGAGACCAGTATTTGCCCCGTGTTTTTGGGTATTAACCGGAGTGGCGCAGCAGTGAATGGTTACACAGATCGACGGCGTGGCCCCGGATTGGAGCGAGGCGAGTGAAACCCGGGTGATTCCTTCGCAGGCTCAGTCCAGCCGCCGGCCACACACGCGTCGAAAAACCACAATCCGTGGGTGCACTCGTTCGGATGTCGATCGGACTGATGGATTGCGAGGTGGAGTTGCCATGGTAGAGTAACTGACTCTGACGTTGTCATTCTGCGGTGAAGGTGCGCGCTCAGTGCGAGCAGACACCGATTTACTCGCCTGTGATCCAATCCGACCGTCGACGTTCGGCCGAAATCGTGGCTCGATTCGCTCGCTAACACCTGATTGTTAAAGAGCTTTGCGGTCGGTTCAGTTTTTTGACCCTACGCCATACGGCAATTCCAGAAACTCTTCGAACCACGCCCGATGAGCTTTACAAAATC
>JAPYTO010000138.1:0-5208 GCA_029941865.1 Fuerstiella sp.
TATTGCGGCCCCTTTGCCTGAACGATCGTGAACAGTAATTCGCGTGATGAAGCGTCGGGCGGATTCTTCAGTTCTTCCCGATCAGATGGATGGCTTTGTCTGCCAATCGTTTTCCGAAGGTCTGATAACCAGCAACGGAATAGTGCAGGTCATTCTTTATCGTCTTGCCCTTGCGGTTCACCCCGTCGTTGAGATCGTCGGTGTCGACCCACGCGCCTCGTGGGTGGCCTTCTGCGACTTTTACCTGGATGTCTCGCACCATCGTCCAGTGTGCGTATCTGGCGTCTTTCATGTCAAAGTCACTCAGCCGACCGATAACCACGTTGATGTCGTCCCGCTTCAGGTCCGTCTGCAGTTGTGCGAAGAGTCCCTTCAGGCTGGCCTCGTAGACTTCTCCAAGTTTTTCATTCGCGTCACGTTCGCCCTGCATCCAGAGAAATGTGACCGTCGCAGGTTCTCTTTCTTTCGTTGCCTTTGTGACCTTCGCCATCAGACGATCGTACAGATCACCATTTCCCTGGGGGGCATCTCCATTGGCCGGTCTCCAGTCTTTGTACCAGCGTCGAATTGGCTGACCGCCCACGGCATCCTTGACGACGATCACATTCTCTTTCCCAAACGCATTCTGAACGGTGGGTGTAAACGATTCGTCCGGGTCGAGTCCCGCCATGTTGGACTGGCCGGACAGAATGAACAGGTGCACAGCATCTTCGCCCTGCACTTCAGCGGTGAGTGCAAGCGAAAACAATATCAGCGGAAGAATGAGTTTGCTCATGAGTCGGACTATCCTGATGGAGGGAGTGAGGTGGTTGTCAAAGCAGGGCAGAAAGATCTGACGTTGGGTGGCACTGCTTGCTTGCAAGCAGTGTGCCGCAGGCACAGGAGACTGCGAGTGCTGGAGCAAACTTGTAGCAATCGATGCTGGACAAACCTGCCTCCTGTTGCTGCGCACTCCATGTTGCAAGCAACAGCGCCACCCCGCAAGGTTTCGGTGTGTCGTTTTCTGTCATGTTGGGTCTACGCGATCACGTCATGCACGACATTCCCATGGACATCTGTCAGGCGGAAGTCGCGGCCGGAATACCGGTACGTGAGCTGTTCGTGGTCCAGCCCCATCAGATGCAGAATCGTGGCGTGCAGGTCGTGCACGTGGACTCGGTCTTTGACCGCTGAACAACCGAATTCGTCGGTTGCTCCGTAGGTGAAACCCGGTTTGACTCCACCGCCGGCCATAAAGACGGTGAAACCGTAGTGATCGTGATCACGGCCCTTCTGCCCTTCCGATGTGGGAGCACGTCCGAATTCGCCGCCCCAGATGACAAGTGTTTCGTCGAACAGTCCGCGTTCCTTCAGATCTTTGATGAGTGCCGCGATACCCTGATCGCACTTGTGAGCAAGTTCGCGATGATGGAAGATATCGCCGTGCCCGGTGTCCCAGGCAATGTCGTATCCGCTGACTGAGTGTGACAACTGAACCATCCGTACGCCTCGTTCGACAAGACGTCGAGCCAACAGACAGCCCTTTGCGTATTCGCTGTCACCGTACATGTCGAGCGTCGACTTTGTTTCGCTGGCCGTGTCGAACGCTTCAGGAACCGCGAACTGCATTCGAAACGCCATCTCCATGGCCTGAATGCTGGATTCGAGTTTCTGGTCCTGCTGCTGACGCTCCAGATCAAAGCGGTTCAGTTGAGCCAGCAACTCGGCCTGCTGTCGCTGTTGCGTTCTGGGCAGGTGCGGATTCTTAAGATTCCTGAGAATGCTGTCCGGCTTCATCTCCGCGATGTTGGCATAGATGCCGGAATAGGCACCAGGCAGAAATGCATTGCCCCAGTTGGCCGCTTTACCCCGTGGTTGTGCCCGAGGACTCATCGCAACGAATCCCGGCAGTTCCTGATTCTCAGTTCCCAGTCCGTAGCATAACCACGATCCAAGGCTGGGCCGGCTGGGCTGCAGATGCCCCAGGTTGAACATCATCATGGCTCCCGCGTGTTCGGGAATATCGGTGTGCATGGAATGAATGAAACAAATGTCGTCCACGCATTCTGCCGTGTGTGGAAAAATGTCGCTCACCCATTTGCCGCATTGGCCGTGTTGACGAAAACCAAAGGGAGACGGAAACAGTCCATTCTTCGTGTTACGCAAGGACTTCCGATCCACAGCTTGCGGTCGCTGTCCGGCGTGTTTGGCAATCATGGGTTTGTAATCAAAGGTGTCGACCTGTGATGGTCCGCCCGGCATAAACAGCTGGATAACGTGTTTTGCTTTGGGAGCGAAGTGCGGCGCCTTTGGCGCAAGGGGCGAACCACTGGAAACTGCGCCCTGAGCCGGAGCTGCGTTGGCGAGCATGCTGGCCAATCCGAGACTGCCGAATCCGGCTCCGATGCGGTGGAGCGCGTCACGACGCGAATGTGGTGGCAATGGGTTCAGGTGCGTCATATTTCTTTCTCCGATGAGGCATGGAAGCCGCTGCGGCGACCAGTTACCGAATAAACATGAATTCATTTGAACTCAGCAGAACCTGACAATATTGCTGCCAGCGATTCAGCTCGCCGTCAGGTGACGACTGAGATTGCAGATAGCTGTTGGCTGTCTGCAGCTCTCGTTCGGTTGGTAGTCGACCGTAGAGCAAAAAATAGGCCCGTTCGACCGGACCCGGCTGCCCATTCTCTGTTTTCTGCAATCGATCCGCCAGCGCCCGTGCACGGTCAAGCATGAACCGGCTGTTCATCATGAACAGAAACTGCTGGGGGATTACGTTTGTGGTTCGTTTGGCGCTGCTGGCTCGTGGGATCGGAAAGTCGAACAGTCGCAGGAACTCGTCCGAACGCTGAGGATCGTTACGACTGACCTTAGCGTATAGGGTGCGACGGTTGCTGTCCACGATGTTGTCGATTGAAGGACCGCCGATTGCAGTGTCCAGCTCGCCCGTGACCGCCAGCAGAGAATCTCGCCATGTTTCAACTTCCATGCGTCGCGGATTCAATCGCCAGAGCAAACGATTGTCGCCGTCGATGTCGAAAGAAGCTCGGTCGAAAGCACTGCTGCTGCGATAGGTGGCGGACGTCATGACGATTCGGTGCAGCGATTTGATGGACCAGCCGGATTCCACGAACGTGGCTGCCAGCCAGTCGAGCAGTTCCGGATGCGTCGGCGGTTCCCCCAGCACGCCAAAATTGTTGGGAGTCCGCACCAGAGCTCTGCCGAAGTGATTCAGCCAGATCCGATTGACGATGACTCGTGAAGTCAGTGGGTTTTGCGGGTCTGTCACCGCGTCGGAAAGTTGCGTCCGTCCACTGCCTTCATTGAAGTGCGGCCGTTCTTCACCGGCCACGATTCGCAGGAAGCGACGCGGCGCCAGCGGACCCTTTTTTAACAGATTGCCACGCAGCGCCACGTGCATGTCGTTGCTGCCTGTGTCGTGAATGGTATGGGCGAACGCAAACTTGGGCGGTGACGTTGCTTCGAGTTCTTCGATTTCCTGCTGCCACGCTTTGATCTGTTTTTGTTCTTCTTCCGAAACAGGTCGCTTCGCCTGAGAAGCCTTCTTTCGGGTCTTTCCGATTGTGTCGTGCAGGTTGTAGATTGGTTGTCTGGCATGGTGGTAAGCTGCGACAATGTTGTCGTCGGCCAGCGGTGTTTCGCCTTCGCGCGTGTTGTTGAAGATGCCGGCGATGGAGTAATAATCCTGCTGGGGAATCGGGTCAAACTTATGATCGTGGCATCGTGCGCAGGCAACGGTTAAACCCAGAAACGCGCGGGAGAACGTGTCAACTCGGTCATCCAGAGTTTCTCCTTTGGCCTGAGCGATGCTTTCCGGATCGCCGCCATCGGATGCATACGTTGGACCAAGAGCAAAGAATCCGGTTCCGGCCGCTGACTGTTTGTCGATCTTATCGCCGACGATCTGGCAACGGACGAATTTGTCAAACGGCATGTCTGCGTTAAAGGCATCGACCACCCAGTCTCGGTACTGCCATGAACTCGGATGAGGCTTGTTGTCCTGCGTCCACCCTCCGATATCGCTGTAACGAGCAACGTCCAGCCAGTGTCGCCCCCAGCGTTCTCCGTATTGCGAACGTTGCAGCAATGTATCGATCAGTTGAACAACGGCAGCGTCATTCAAGTGCTTGTCTGCACGCAACCGTTGTACCCAATGTTGAAGCTCATCAGGAGTCGGCGGCAGCCCGATCAGATCGAAGAATGCACGCCTCACGAAGACGGCGGCAGGTGCCGGCGCTGTCTGTCTCAAACCATTGTCTTGAAGCCGAGTCGTGACGAACTGATCAATCGGGTGTTGATGCGGATTATCATTAACGACAGGCGGCGTTACTTTGCGAACAGGTTGGAACGCCCAGTGTTTCGCGGCTTCGTCCCAGTCGTATCCCTCGTCGCCAGACGCCGTGGTGACGGGGGCTTCCTTCGGCCACGGCGCACCCAATTCCACCCACTTTGTGAGCGCCGCAATCTCCGCGTCGCTGAGCTTTCCGTTGGGCGGCATTTCGTTGGACTCGTAACGCACAGAGTCAATCAGCAGGCTGTCGTTCGGTTTGCCTGGCATGATCGCCGGACCGGAATCTCCACCCTTCAGCATTGCGGATTTACTGTCCAGTCTGAGACCGGCTTTCAACGACTTCGAAACGCCGCTGTGGCATTCGTAACACTGATTCACCAGCAGCGGACGTATTTTGGTTTCGAAAAATTCAACGTGACCGGCGTCGTCGGCCGAGGATTCATCTGCGCACGCCGCGGCTGCGAGAAGAACGAACGACAGGAAAACAGATGGAATGGTGCGGTTGGGCATAGGTGGGAGGGATTTGGTCATGGCGACCTTCGGGACGCGTGACGGGGAAACCAGCGGGGTTATTTCATCGGCGACATAATCCTGATGTCCGTCAGCTGGCCAGTTTTCGTCGGTTTGCACAGCACAGGCGAATTGTTCCTGTTTGTTCGTCCACGCTGGTTTTCGACCGTAAACCACCAGCTCTACTGGTGAGCAAACATAAGGGTCTGCCGTTCTTGATACAAGCACGCAGCGCAAGCAAGTGTGTTTGCTAAACGCACGAGACCCACTCGCTGGCGCTTCGGGCTTGTATTGCGGCCCCTTCCTCATACCACCGGCTCTGCCGACGGTCCTGATTGTAGCCAGTTCTTTCCCCCAATACTCCCAGGCAGTTTTTCCACCCTTAACGCCAGGGATTCGTGCCG
>JAPYTO010000138.1:5308-18835 GCA_029941865.1 Fuerstiella sp.
TTCCCCCAATACTCCCAGGCAGTTTTTCCACCCTTAACGCCAGGGATTCGTGCCGGCGAGGCATCGATGCGCTCATCCAGTCTGTTTGTGGCAATGACGTTTAGTTCTGCCGAACGTTCCAGCACCAGCGTTGTTCCGTCTCTGCCTGTGATGTAGACATGACCGTCGGCACCGACTGGTGATGCATAGATATTGGAAATGCCGGGCAGCCGAGTACGGTCGATGATCGTGTTTCCAGTCTTCGAATCCAGACACGTCAGGATGTCACGGTTGGACTGGCTGAAATACAGCATGTCGTCATACAAGAGAGGCGACGGGATATATGGGGTGCCCTGATCTTTGCTCCAGACGATGTTCTTTGATTCAGAGATGTCGCCGGTTGCAGAAAGAGGCAATGCAAGCACTGCGTGGCCCTGGTAGCCGCTCATGCACAGGACGACGTCGCCATCGACCACCGGGCACGGTGTCACATTTTTTGTCAGCCCGCTGCACTGCCAGATGATTTCGCCGTTGTTCAGGTCGTAGCTGCGAACGTAGTCTGAGGCGGCTGTGATGACCTGTGTTCTGCCACTGTGTTCGATCACTAATGGCGTGGCCCACGCGTTGTCTTCATCACGGTCTTTGCGCCAAACAGTATCCCCCGTTTTAGCATCGAGCACTTCAATGGATCCCCGATGGCTGTGATCGCGGACGATGACCAGCTTGTCACCGTGAATCACCGGTGAACAGCCTTCGCCAAGGCTTGACCCTACGCGAGCTTCGCCGAGTTCACGTTGCCACAGCTTTTGTCCTTCAAGGTCGTAGCAGAACAGACCCGCCGATCCAAACCAGCAATACAATCGCTTGCCGTCGGTGGTTGGTGAGGCCGATGCGAAATCGTTGTCGTTGTGTGCGCCCTCGTGAGGAATTTTGGTGGTCGCCGTATCACGCCAGAGTTCCTTTCCGGTGTTGCGGTCCAGACACAGCACCACAAATGCACGGTGCTCGTTCGGGCGTTTGATGTCGAAGAAGTTTGTTTTGGGCTGATCCTTTGGGTCTGGAATTGACGTATCCTTCCTGCCCGTTTTGATCGCGGTCAGAACGAAGACTTTGTTACCCCAGATGATCGGCGTTGATGTGCCTTGACCTTCAACCGGTACTTTCCACTGAATGTTTTTTTGTTCACTCCATTCTGCTGGTGGTGTGGCCGTTCTGGAGACTCCGGTGGCATCCGGTCCCCGCCATTGGTGCCAGTTTCCTGCCGCATCCTTGACCGACTGTGCGTGAAGATCGTTGACAGCAAACGGAATGACGCACAACAGCACGCAACTGATTTGAGTGAGTTTCTTCAGCATGATTGATTCTTGATTGGAGTGATATCGGAGGGGGAATAAGTATGGCGGAGTGCCCGCAGGCTGTCCGGATATGTCTATTCTTGTGAGCGGCACGGCGCTAGGGGTCGCTGACGGTGGCTGCGCTGCCGTGCGCGCCATGCCAGTCGTGGCACCACTCCCACACATTCCCGTGAACGTCGAACAGCCTCCAGCCATTGGGAAGTTTGCTACCGGCGAGTTCCGTGTAACTGGACGAAGAGACCGCGTAGCGGTCTGCCATCGACTCATCATCACCCCAACTGAACGTGGTCGTTGAGCCTGCACGGCAGGCGTATTCCCATTCCGCTTCCGTCGGCAGGCGGTAGCCGTTGGCCCCGGGAATCAGACGCCTGGCGTCGGAAGCAATGGCTGAAATGGCGGCTCTTTTTTCTTTTTCTCCGGTCCGCTCGTAACAGGGCGTCAATCCTTCCACGCCGCTCAGCCAGTTGCAGAACAGCACCGCGTCGTACCAGTTCACGCCCTGAACTGGGTGTTGTTCAGTGGGGCTGTAAAATTCATCGGCTCCTGGCCAGTCCGCTGGCTTCTCGGTGTCGGGATATTCGGCATCGTCCATGAACTGTTGGAATTGGGCCCGAGTGACTTCGCTGTCCGCCAACAGGAATGAGCGGGTCAGCGTCACCGTCTGTTCGATGGCTGTCGTGGTATTATCACGACGGACAAAACTCCCCGCAGGAATCTTCAACATCGTCATGTCCAACGTGTTGACGTGCCAGTTGCTGTCAGCAGAGGGAGCTTCTGACGGTGCAATTTCGGGTAACTTTAACTTCCACTTTCGCAACGCCCAACCTGCGGCACTGTGCGTCGTGGTGTCGGGTGCAGTCGCATACCAGTTCACGAGCACAGGCTCCCATGCCTGCTTCTCAAGAGCTGACACGTCAGCGACCGGCACACTTCCCACAGCCAGGACCACCCCGGAGCGAAGCGGACCGTCAACACTGTCGGCCACAAACTGAGCCAGCTTCGACAGGTCACCGTGCCAGGTCGCGCATTCCTCGATAAACCACGTTCGCTGGACCGGGTCAGGCCGTAACTGGCACATCTCCTCGCCCAGCGCGGGAGCCTTGAGGGATAACGCCAGCAGGGCCAGCCGGCGGTGCATCGGCCGAATCCCACAGCTGCTCGAATTCCTGTGCCAGGTGCATTGCCAGCCCTTGAGATCGCTTCAGCAGTTGAGGAGCCAGTTGTGGCCGCAACGTAATTACCAGCCCTCAGGGATACACCCAATCCCAATGGCCACACAGGTTCTCCGCCTTGCTGCCGATAGAGGAAAGACACTCCAGAAGATCTTCCCAGTCTCGGCCATAGTCAGACGGCAAGCCGAGCTTGAACGAGAGTTCGTCGTGCAAGCGTTCGCTTGATTCTAAGGACCGTCCTTCGATGAACAGGTGGCTGAAATGGAAGTGCGACAGAATCTTGGACATGCTCAACCCCGATAACCGGCGTATAGAAGAATGTGGTGAGCAGTTTACTGGGACGACGTACTAACGACCCTCTTGAAGTGTTTTCCTTTTTACACAAACTCAATACGACGCAGATCGCTTCTCATTCCCATCAAAGGGTGGTTTCCTGGCAGATTCAGAATACGGCTGAGTTCCCAACACAGATCGGCGATCCTCAGACACCGGTCTAAACGGTGTGGAAGCAATAATCGTCGCACAATCTCTCGCGACTCTTCATGCGTCGTCGCCCGTCGCGCTCCAGGAAGTCTATAGAATGAGATCTTGCTCGCATCGTACGGGAAACAGCTTAACACCGTGTGGTCAAGTGAATGATCGTTGATATACTCTCTAAAACCTTCATGAATCAGGACGCTCGCAACTGACCGATGACACCACAAAATGACAAGCTCCTCTTCACTCCGGGACCTCTCACGACCAGCGCTGCCGTCAAGGAGGCGATGTTGCGCGACGTGGGGTCGCGGGACGCCGAGTTCGTTGACCTCGTACGCGAAATTCGGCAAGAACTTCTAGGCGTTGCCGGCGTCAGTCAGGCGGACGGCTACGAGGCGATTCTAATCCAGGGCAGCGGGACGTTTGGCATCGAATCCGTAATTTCCTCCGTAATTCCGCGTGACGGCAAGCTGCTGATTGTCATCAACGGCGCGTACGGCAAACGTATCCGCGACATGGCCGAGCGACATGGAATCGCATCGGTCGTGATCGAAGTGAAGGAGAATACGCCGCCGGATCCCCAACAGGTGCGTCGAAGCCTGACCGACGACAGCGAGATCACGCACGTCGCCATGGTCCACTGCGAAACGTCGTCCGGTATTCTTAATCCGGTGCACGAGATCGGAGCGGTGGTCAAGGAGTTGCAACGGACCTTCATTGTCGATGCGATGAGTAGTTTTGGCGGCATTCCGCTGAACGTGGCCGAGTCCGGGATTGATTTTCTCGTTTCGTCGGCCAATAAGTGCATCGAAGGTGTGCCGGGCTTCTCGTTGGTCATTGCCGATCGGGCGAAACTGCTGGCCAGCGACGGTGCCGCACGTACTGTCAGCCTCGATTTGCTTGCGCAATGGAAAGGTCTCGAAGACAGCGGACAATTTCGTTTTACTCCGCCGACCCAGGTGCTGCTGGCATTTCACCAGGCCCTGCGGGAGCTGGACGACGAAGGTGGTGTCGCCGGCCGGGCAAAACGCTACGCGGCCAATCACGCCGCCCTGCTGTGCGGTATGCGACGGATGGGATTTCGTGAATACGTTCCCGCCGAATTGCAGAGCCACATCATTACGAGTTTCCTGTTTCCTGAAGACCCGAACTTTGAGTTTAAGAAGTTCTATCAGCGGCTGTCTGACAAAGGCATGGTGATTTATCCGGGCAAGCTGACTGAGGTGGATTGCTTCCGGATCGGCAATATCGGCAGGATCTTTGAGAGCGACATCGAGTTGCTGTTAACAACGATTGAATCAACCCTTTTGGAGATGAATGTGGAAATGTCCGATCGAGAATCCAGCCGTCCGACTAAGACATCAGACACTGTCGAATACGAGGACTACGACAACACGTCCGGGAACTATGACAACACTCGAGTCCCCATCGGTGTACCGATCATCCTCGACTATCTGGCATCCACGCCGACCGCCTTGAGCGAGCAGACGGTTTTGGACGCTGGCTGTGGGACGGGCTCTTGTCTGTCCGAGCTTCGTGGGCCGGTTGGCAGGTTGTATGGCCGGGAGTTGAACACTGGCATGCAGCAGGTCGCCAAGGAGCGATTCGCTGACGACCCGGCCGTGCAGATTGAGCAGGGTAGCATCACGGAACTGCCGTTTGATGATGAAACATTCGATGGCATCGTTTGCAATCAGGTGCTTCACCATCTCGACCCCGGAGAGAGCGACGATGCGGACTCTGAAAGTTTCCCAAACGTTCGTAGTTTTTTCCGCGAAGCGTTTCGCGTTTTGCGGCCTCACGGCGTCCTTGTGATCAATACCAGCAGCCACCAACAGCATCGTGACGGGTTCTGGTGGGCCGCCCTGATACCAGCGGCGATCGATCGGATGGTGCCGCGTTTTCCGTCGATTGATCGGTTCGAGAAGATCTCCCAACAGACGGGGTTTGTCGGCTTTGAAACCGTGGTGCCCGTCAGTGAAGCGCTGCAGGGCGAGCAGTATCTGGACCCGGCAGGACCGCTCAGCGCGGCCTGGCGAGCGGGAGATTCCTCATGGTCGCTGACCACTGAGGAAGAGCTTGCACAAGCCCTCGACACCGTGACATCCAAGCTCGAAGACGGCAGCATGGCCGCCTTCCAGGAAGAACGCGAACAGCTCCGCGCAAAGATTGGGCAGACAACTTTTGTGGTTGCCCGCAAACCATAGACAGCCAGGCATGCTTAACGAATGCCGAAGGAGATTACATGAAAACCGTCTATATCGCGATGAGCGCCGATCTTATCACGCCAAGTCACGTGCAGCTCATCAAGGAAGCCAGGACGCTGGGCGAGGTGGTCATCGGCCTGCTGACCGACAACGCAATCGCTGGCTACCAGCGACTGCCATACATGCCATACGAGCAGCGCAAGGTCGTCATAGAGAACATCGTCGGCGTCAAAGAGGTGGTGCCTCAGGAGACGCTGGACCACGTGCCGAACCTGATGAAGATCAAGCCCGACTATGTGTTCCACCGCGACGACTGGAACACCGGCGTGCTGCGAGGGACCCGTCGGCGCGTCATCGATACGCTTAAGCAATGGGGTGGGGAGCTTGTCGAGCCGGACCCAATGCCCGGCATCACGTCTACGTCGCTGAAACAAGCGATTCGGGAAGTCGGCACCACGCCGCAGATGCGTCAAGGGATGCTGAAGCGACTATTGGAAGCCAAACCGTTGATTCGCGTTATCGAAGCGCACAGTGGCCTGACGGGACTGATCGCCGAGACCGTGTCCGTCGAAAGTGACAACAGCGTAAGGGAATTCGAAGGGATCTGGTTGAGCAGTCTCACGGACTCAGCACTCAAGGCCAAGCCTGACATCGAATACGTGGATCGCATGACCTCCATCAGCGATATTCTTGAGACCACGACCAAGCCCATTATCTTTGACGGCGATACTGGCGGTGTCACAGAGCATTTCGTGTTTATGGTCCGCACTCTGGAGCGTCTGGGTGTTTCGGCCGTGATCATCGAAGATAAGAAAGGGCTGAAGAGAAACTCGCTGTTCGGCACCGACGCATCGCAGGTACAGGACGACGTCGAAGACTTCTCCAACAAGATCACCTGCGGCAAGAACGCGCAGGTGACCGACGACTTCATGATCATCGCCCGCATCGAAAGTCTGATTCT
Organism: Fuerstiella sp.; assembly: GCA_029941865.1. Taxonomy (GTDB): domain Bacteria; phylum Planctomycetota; class Planctomycetia; order Planctomycetales; family Planctomycetaceae; genus Fuerstiella. The sequence goes on from JAPYTO010000138.1 coordinate 11,460, forward strand.
TAAGGTCGGCATGGACGACGCGCTGTCCCGCGCCCAGGCCTACATCGCTGCCGGCGCGAACGGCATTATGATCCACAGCAAAGAGCCAAACGCCGACGAGATAATGACCTTCTGCAGGGAATATGCAAAGTTCGATGATCGCGTACCTCTGGTGGCGGTGCCGTCGACGTATTCCCGCACAACAGAGGATGAACTGTCCGAGGCTGGTGTCAGCATCGTGATCTACGCCAACCAACTGTTGCGAAGTGCGTACCCGGCCATGGTTGAGGCCGCCAAAAGTATTCTCCGGCACGGACGAGCGGCTGAGGCCGAGGAACTCTGCATGCCCATCAAGGAAATCATCGGACTGATTCCGGAAAGGACGTAAACATGATTCGCTGTCAGGATTTTGTTGATTGGCTTGTGGGGCTCGGTGTCGATTTCTACGCGGGCGTGCCGGATTCGCTGCTTAAACCGGTTTGCTTCTACCTGGCAGACCATGCCGCTGACAAACACGTTGTGGCGGCCAATGAAGGCGGGGCGGTGGCGCTGGCGTGCGGATACCATCTGGCCACTGGGAAAGTGCCGCTTGTTTACCTGCAGAATTCCGGTCAGGGCAACACGATCAATCCGCTGCTTTCGCTGGCCGATCGCGATGTCTACAGCATTCCGCTGCTGCTGCTGATCGGCTGGCGGGGCGAACCCGGCACGAAAGACGAACCGCAGCACGTCAAACAAGGCAAGGTCACCGTCAGCTTGCTGGAAGCGATGGACATTCCCCATCGCGTCCTGCCACCAGAGCCCGAAGCAGCCCGGCGCTGCGTCGATGAGTTGCTGGCGATCGCGGCGGCAGAGAGCCGACCGGTCGCCTTGCTGGTCCGCAAGGATACGTTCGAGCCTTACAAGCCGACAGGTCAGGCCGCAGGTGACTTCGAGATGACCCGCGAACAGGCCATTGAGACTGTCGTTGCGGCCCTGGGCGAGACTGATGCGATTGTTTCCACGACGGGAAAACCCTCGCGTGAGCTTTACGAATGCCGCGATCGCGCCGGCCAGGGCCACCAGCGGGAATTCCTGACGGTGGGCTCGATGGGGCACGCCTCGCAAATCGCCATGGGCATCGCCCTGGCCCGACCGGATCGACAGGTCTTCTGCCTGGACGGCGACGGTGCCATGCTGATGCACATGGGCGGTGCTGCGATTGTCGGCGCGGCTGGCGTGACGAACTTCAAGCATATCATCTTGAACAACGGCGTACACGACTCCGTTGGCGGCATGGCCACCGCCGGCCTGCAGGTCTCATTCACGGAAATCGCCAAGGCGTGCGGCTACACGGAAGCCTGGCGCGTCGAGCGACATGAGGACTTGTCCACGAACGTCGCTCAGCTTCGCTCTGCACCGGGACCGGCCATGCTGGAGATCATGGTTGAGAAGGGAGCACGAGCCGACCTGGGCCGACCGAAGACGTCACCGATCGAAAACAAGGAGGCCTTCATCGAATTCCTGCGTCACTGACGCCGCGATGGCCTAATGTACGAATATAAGAAGCAACAGACGATAAGGCTGGCGAAGCCAAAGCGCTCGAAGTTCTGGAAGTGGCGAAGGAACGCGGTCTGCTGCTGGGAAAATGCGGCCTGTCGAGCAACACTCTGCGGATCAAGCCACCGATGTGCATCACAAAAGCCGATGCGGATTTCGTCGTCGACTGTATCGACGAGGTGCTGTCGATCGTGGGGAAACATAGCTGCGGAGAATAAGCCCGGATGATCATGACGTACGTTGTCATCATTGCCTACTTTGCGATCCTGCTGCTGATCGGCGTGGTCGCCTCGCGGCGGATTCACAACCTGGCCGATTATTACGTCGGCGGTAAGCGAATGGGTTACTGGGTCGTCGCGTTTTCCGCTCGGGCCAGCGGTGAATCCGCATGGCTGTATCTGGGACTGACCGGGCTGGGCGCGATGGTCGGAATGCGCGGCATGTGGGTCGTTGTCGGACCTGTTTCAGGGACTGTTGATGCTGGCCGGACTGCTCGCTCTGCCTGTTGCCGCATATTTGAGCATGAGTGACAGCCCGGATGTCCGGGGCAGGCTCGAGTCGATGCAGACAGGTCTCACGAGTCTGTGGGGTCCAGGTGGCGCAAGCCTGGAAAACGTTTTCATCATTGTGGGATACATGTCGATCGGGCTGGGATTCCTCGGGTCGCCTCAGGTGTTTGTGCGCCTTATTTCGATTCGCGATGAACAGGAGATTCGCAAAGGTCGCTGGGTGGCGATCGTGTTCACGCTGTTGACCGATACCGGCGGCTTCTTTGAGCGGTCTTTCTTGTCAACGTTGTTCACGAAACCACCCCGCATGGCGTAAACGAGATGTATGTATACGGCATCGTTGCCGCGTTGGCGTTTCTTGGCGTTTTCGACAATGCCTGTCCGTGTATCATGGTCGCGAACTTTTTGGTTCTTGAAAACGCCGCAGCCTAGCAGGGCTTATGCGGCGTTTTGTCGTGACGGTAAGGCGGAACGAATCACGATTACGAACGTGCCTTCGTTTGCCGACAATCTCGCAGCACCGCTGGAAGTGGAAGGACTCGGCACGCTCACGGTCGACACAGCGTATGGGCAAAACGAACGCGATCGTGCCGAGCGTGGATCACGGAAACCCATCAACTCATGCTTGACCCGGACGATCCGTGGCCCGAAGGCTATCGCGTCGCCGACACGTGGCCGGTCATTTGATGGACTTACATTGACGTAGACACGATGAGGCGGTTGCTTGATGCTGGTGTCGAACGACTCTATACAGACCATCCTCGTTTACTTTTCTCACTGAAGGCGGAGCAGTAACCTGACAACCGGCAATCGCACAATGGAAACCGTATGGCAACTGAAAAGCAAAAAATGCTGGCAGGAGAGCTTTACGATGCTCTCGACCCTGAGTTAGTAGAAGCCAGAGAGCGAGCAAGGGATCTGTGCCACGACCTGAATGCGACTCGTGAGCGTGAGCAGGCCGTTCGCCGCCGAATCATAACTGAGTTGTTGGGCAGCGGTGGAGATTCCGTCTGGATGCAGCCACCGTTCTAATGACTACGGAAGCAACATCCATCTTGGCGAGCGAGTTTATTTTAATTTCAACTGTGTGGTTCTTGATGTGTGCGAAGTGAAGATTGGCGGCTTCACGTTCTTTGGTCCAGCCGTGCAGATTTACACTGGCACTCACCCCTTGAACGCTGAGCTTCGACGGACTCAGGAGTTCGGCAACCCCGTCTCAATCGGTTCCGATGTCTGGGTTGGCGGTGGGGCGATCATTCTTCCCGGAGTTACGATTGGTTCAAAGACCGTGATCGGTGCTGGAAGCGTAGTCACCATAGACATTCCCGATGGTGTCGTTGCTGCCGGAAATCCATGTCGCATTATCCGAGAGCTCAGCGAGACTGATCATGCCTGATCCACTGTGCGGCAACCTCTTCACCGATCTGCCTTCAGCAATCCCGGAAGAACTTACCGACGTTCTCGCATCGAGCAATTCCGTTCGCATCGAACGGATCGTCTCCACCGGTCACAGTAGCCGTGAAGGCTTCTGGTACGATCAGGATGAACATGAATGGGTTGTCGTCCTGAAAGGTGAGGGTAAATTGGCGTTTCAGAATGCCGAGACAGTCCATCTAAAGCCGGGCGACCACGTGCTGATTCCTGCTCACCAGAGGCATCGTGTTGAATGGACGACACCAGAAGTGCCCACCGTTTGGTTGGCGGTTTTCTACAAAGAATGATTCTCTGCGATTGGTATCTTCGATCAGCCGCAAACGGATATCCTCTGGTCTACTGAACGTCTTTCGCCACTTTCAGTATTTGAAGCAAGGCCACCGCTTTTTCCAGTCCGCCAACAGAGTTAGAAAAGGCGACAGCTTTCTTGATGTCGGCGATCCCAACACCGCCATCCGAGGATTGTTCATCACTCGCCTTGGGTTTGCTTTTCGTTGGCGGCGGGTCCGCCGTGGCGGTCTTCGCTGAATCATCAGCGGTCTCCTGGGCAGGTTCGCTTACCGGTTTCTGACTGACTGCTTTTTTCTTTGCCATTTCGCTTTTCTTGTTTGTTGAATTGTTCCGTAGATGAGTTGCAGCCGATTCAGTGTGGCTGGCCGTCGCTTAGTTCACGGTGGACGACATTCACCGGCGTCGGCGAAAATGTAGCGAATAAGAGTGTCGTCGAACACTGACTGACATTGGTCGTGTCGTCGCCAGCACACAGTATCAGCCTGAATATCCGTCCCGCACGACAGATGCGCTTCAGACTCTACGCTTCTCCGCAATGAATTCCGAATCATCGCCTTGAAAGAACATGATCATTCCGCATAGCTTTCCATCCTCCAGCATCGCCCACCAACACCCGAAGTTGGTTCTATTTCATCGAAACCCTGGAAGCTGAATTCGGCGTCACGTTCACTTTCTTCCCAGTCGATATCGCACCGCACATAGCCGAAGTGGAATTCGCCGAGACCATTCTTCTTGAACTCAATGCAGGCCGACACTTCCTCGTCAACGAAATCCTGGTCCCACACCTCCATTGATGTGATACGCCAACGCCCAACCAGGTTTGTTTGGTTCCGTGCCAGGTGAACTCCCTTAATTCAGTCTTCATCCAAATCGGACGTGGTGGCTCATTCCGTTCTACTCGAAGGCACAAAATGGCGGCGAATATTGAACACGCCCCGCAATGCCATACATCACGCAGGAATACATCGACTTCGTGTTGCACAGAAAAATGTACTGAGTTTCGGCGTATGGCAGAAGTTGATCCGCTTGACGTAGTTGCGTGCCCGTTCAGGTTCAAAGGCTTCGTAGAAGGCACCTTTGGTGTGAGTATTCAGATTGTCGGAGCAAATGCAGGTCAGGACCTATCCTGACGATGAGAGTCGCGCCAGGACAGGTCATGGCCTGCATGACTGTTGGCGACGCGTTCAAAAACACCGGGACAGAATAGTAGTGCACAACATAAGCGGTATTGTCGCATTGATCGCTTTGACCGGTATCGGATGCTTGTCCGCTGCCGCCGAAACGTCTGCACGTGCGGATTTCTATATTGCTGCGGACGGAGATGATCGCTGGTCGGGCACGTTGCCGATCGCCAACTCTCAGTCTTCAGATGGTCCATTCGCCACGTTGCGACGCGCGAGAGACGCTGTACGAGAGTTGAAGCGAAACTCGTTGAATCGTGACGTGCTCGTGATCATTCGCAACGGTCTGTATCGGCTGCAGGAGACGGTTGTGTTCGGCCTGCAGGATTCAGGCAAAGACGACTGGAGCGTTACCTATGCAGCGTATCCCGGCGAGAAGCCGGTCTGCAGTTCGGGCCGGCAGATCACCGGTTGGAAAAAAGTGACCGCCAACCTTCGAGGCCTGCCCAGGAAGGCATCTGGAAACGTGTGGGCGGCGGACATTCCACTTCGCTTTTTCACACTCTATGACGCCGAGGGCCTGTTGCCTCGCGCACGGTCGGCGGGCTTCATTCCTCTGCCGGGCGGAAAGAGCAACGTGCTCCGTTTTCCTGCCGGCAGGTTTAAGAACTGGCCCAACCTGGATGATGTGGAGATCGTCATCCGTCCGCATCATGCCTGGATCGTCAATATCCTGTCGCTGGCGTCGGTCGATGAGAAAACTCAGATTGTCCGCACGACCACCGATGGAACGTACGCGCTGAATCCGCTTCATTTCCTGAAAGATACCGAATCGTGTTGGGTCGAGAATGTTCTCGAGGAACTGGACGAACCAGGTGAGTGGGTGCTGGATACAAAGGCAGGCAAGCTCTACCTGTGGCCGCGCAGTGGAGATGCCCCCAAAGGTGTCGTGGCCCCCAAACTGCGGGAGCTGATTAGGGTCGAGGGTACCATCGACAAAAACGGGCCAAGGGACAAGCCGGTCCGGAATCTATGTCTTCAGGGACTGACCTTCATGCATGGCGATCGTTATCGGGTGACCGATGACGACGCAGGATTGCAACACGACTGGGAGATGCACGACCGGGACAGCGCCTTGATTCGTCTGCGTGGTGCTGAGAACTGCACCATCGAGCAATGTCGCTTTGCCCACAGCGGCGGCGGCGCGATTCGAGTGGACCTGCACGGACAGGACAACAGGATTTCCGGCAACCTAATCGAGCATATCGGAGGAACCGGCATCCTGCTCTGTGGCTACGGTCCCGGAACCAAAGACGTGAACAAAAACAATCTGGTCTATAACAATCACATTCACCATACGGGAGAGATCTATTCGCATTCGCCCGGTGTCATGATCTGGCAGAGCGGCCAGAACCGCGTGGTCAACAACCTGATCCACCATACGCCCTATTCGGGAATGATTATCTCCGGCTGCATGACGCATTTCTTTGCCAGGCCTGATCACCGGGAGCTCGTTCGAACGATCCGATGGCATGAGATCGACGGCAGAAAAGGTCCGCGAAAACTGCAGCAGGTTCGCCCGTACCTGCACACACGAGACAATATTATTGAATACAACGAGATCCACCATGCGATGGAAAAACTGGGCGACGGGAACGGCATCTACATCCGCGGCGCCGGCGCGGGGAACGTGATTCACCGCAACTACGTGCATCACCTTGTCGCTCCGATGAAAATGCAGGCGGCAATCCGCACGGACGGAGGACAACGAGACACGCTCATCGCCGAAAACCTGATCTACAAGTGCGTCTCGCAGGGGATCATCCTGAAGCTGAATATTCGCTGCGAAAACAACATTGTCGCCGACGTGATCGCGCCACCCCGCGGCTACTGCCTCTCTCTGCGTGAAGGCCCCATGACGGGTGCGGCCATCCAACGCAACATTTTTTATTCTTCCAGTAAGAAATGCGTCTTCATCGATGAACTGCCGCCCCGGAGAAGGGAGGAGACCGAGGATCGGCGAGGAAGAGAACTGGCACGATCCAGGGACGCCGACACCGATGACAACATCTACTTCTGCGCAGGTGATCCCGCGCTGGGCCAAAAGATGTTAAAGAAACAGCAGCGCGATGGAGTGGATGCTCACAGCCAGGCTGTCGATCCGCTGTTTGTCGATCCGGCAAACGGCGACTTCCGACTAAAACCCGAATCGCCAGCCCTGAAGCTGGGCTTTATCCCAATCGACGTTTCCAGAATCGGCCTGCAACAACAAAAGTGACCGCAGTTGCCAAATTCACGCCGGAGTGGCTCGTCCATGACGTTACCGGGTGCGTCACCCCGCTTCAGCTCTGAGGGACCCGCAGGTCAGACCACCTTCAGATAGCGCAGGACACTGTGCCAGCTATTCGTCAACCTGCCGCCGATGACAGCAGGTCAACCAATGCGGTTGCGCCCGCAGCCGTTCACGACTTCTTTTTGGCGTTGGGATCCACTTCCCATGGCT
>JAPYTO010000139.1 GCA_029941865.1 Fuerstiella sp.
TGCGAAATGCATCGCGCACAGTCGCAGAGTATTCGCAGCCGATCAGAACCTTCGCAGAAGTTAAGGGAACACAGAATTCAGTCGACGCGACGAACAATCTTCGCCGATCGGCCAGCTGTGGCTTCGATGCCGATCACGACTTCGCCGGAATCTTCCAGGCCCTGCAGGATTTCCGCGCGCTGTCTGGCTGTGAATTTGCGCGTCCTTTTCGTTAGGTCCGTCATCGTCCATTCGCGCTTCGTCCTGATCAGACGCAGAAGAAACAGCGAATCCGATTCTGTCTGGTTCTCGCTGACATGTGCAGCAGCGCGTTCCAGCAGGCGTCGCGTCAGCCAGTTGTTCAGTTCGATGGCCTGGTCTGCGTCTTCGATCGTGACGACTGGCCAGGTGGACGCTTCGCCAGTGAATCGACTGCAGGCCAGTAACATGGCCAGCTTCCCTGTTTTCTCAGCATGTCGCGACCAGATCGCAGCGTCGACGACATCTTCCTTCAGGCGTCTGTCGCCTGTTTTCCGCATGTGTTCAGTCAGCCTGGCCTTCGCTTCGTCTGTCGCTTCGACACGCGACACATGCGCGCCTTCGACGCCAGTCTTCCCTGACAGGTTTCCGCCATGTGTTTTATGATCCAGCCAGGCCTTCGCGCGTTCTGTGATCACGTTCGGGATCGGGTTTTCTGGCGCGTCACAGAAAGGGACATAATCCGGTTCTTCGAACACCAAAAATCGACCGATCAGGCCTTCACTTAATGATTGCGGCGTCAGCGCTTCCCAGAAGCCATCGGGGACGCCTGTTCCGTACAGGACCAGATGGGGAAACGCCAGCGACTTCACCTTCTTCGAATCGCCATATGCATCAGCGATCCAGACGCTGTCAGCAGACGAATACATCTGCAGCAGAACGCTGGTAATGTTGAACAGATGCGGCGTCGCTGCAGACTTCATCGTCGCAAACAGTCGATTCACTTCGTCGATCTGGAACAGCGTCAATGGCTGATCGCCCATGCGCGTGATGATCCCTGCATGGCTGCCGATCCTTTCTTCGCTGCATTCTGGCGAATCAGTTCCTTCCGATGCTGCAGGACGACGACGCGCGCGGCGAACTGTCTGGCCTTCTGACACACCATCGCGATCACCAGCGACAGGAAGACGCGCACGCCCCGGACGGATGGTCCCGGCACCTGGTCGTTCTTCATCCATCGTGCTCGAATTCCGATAATCGGTTGATTCTGAGTGGCCACACTGTCCCAGGACACGGTGGCAGCAATAACATAGTGCATGGAAGATTCAGAATTCATGCTGATGCGGGACGGCCCGCCAGCCGATTCAGCGATCGCCTGGAAACTGATCGTCTGCTCCCGTTGATCGCGACAGAAAAGCAGGCAATACGCAACGATAGCCCGGAAAAAGACTCTAAGAAAGATTGACGCAATGATCCGGTTCCCCTGGAGAATTCTGACCTTTCTCCTGGTCGCCACTTTCCTGCCTCGATTGACAATCGCTCAGCAGGTGAAGGCCTCCGCTCAAAAGTACCAGACAGTCGAAAACGTTCTGTATCGTGACGGCAATGACCTGACCGAGTACATGACAGAGCGATGTCGGCTGGATGTGTACTATCCAGGTCACGTGCGGCAGTTTCCCACGGTCGTGTGGTTTCACGGTGGAGGATTGAAGGCCGGTAAACGGTCAGTCCCGGAGGAACTAACGGAACAGGGGATCGCGGTTGTCGCCGTCAATTACCGTTTGCACCCCAACGTGAAGTCTCCTGCGTATATTGAAGACGCGGCGGCAGCTGTCGCATGGACGCTTAAGAACATTCAGAATTACGGAGGGTCCGCCAAACGGGTCTTTGTAAGCGGCCATTCGGCTGGCGGATATCTGACCAGCATGATCGGTCTGGACAAGCGGTGGCTGGCGCCACACGGCATTGATGCCGATCAGATCGCAGGGCTGATTCCTTTCAGCGGACACACAATTACCCACTTCACGATCAGGGCAGAACGAGGCATCGACGGCAAACAGCCAATCATCGACGACATGGCACCATTGTTTCACATCCGCAGAGATGCACCGCCCCTGCTGCTGATTACGGGAGACCGGGAACTTGAACTGCTGGGACGCTACGAGGAAAACGCTTATCTCTGGCGGATGATGCAGGTGGTTGGTCATCCTGATACTGAACTTTTTGAACTGGAGGGCTTCAACCACAGCCAAATGGCCGAACCCGCACATCCACTGCTGCTGCGGTTCGTGCAGAAGATCAGTTCAGGAGTTGCAAATCCGTAGGGTTTTCAGGAGGTTGTCCGGATACCTGAACCAGTGAGCCGCAAGGCGCTAGCCGCGGGTGAAAACACTGCCAACAACTGGCGGCTGGCGCCGTGCCGCTCACAAGAACTGTCGTATCGGGAAAGCCTCCAGGCCTTCCGTGACGGCATCGGCGGAGGCCACACAACACAGAGTTTTGTCGTTAAAAGCAGGGATTCGTCGAATAATCCTGGCCCAGCGTTGCCGCCACCGGGCACAATTGTCCGATCGACCTGAATTCGCCAGGGGCCCCCTTTCGTGCGTTTCTACACTGGTCTGATTCCTGGTTGAGAGTGGACTGGATCCGTCTCGCGAGGAATCAGATTCGATGTGTCCCAGCTGTTGAAAGACCGCCGCGACACCGTAATATGCCCGCGTTGTCAAACTTAGCTGTCGTACTATTCTCAATCAGCGGTGAATCCTGTGGACGTTTCTGCAATTATTGATCTGGCCTGCGGAATCCTGGGCGGACTTGGACTGTTCCTGTTGGGCATGAAGAACATGTCCGAAGGGATGCAAGCCGTCGCTGGCCCCAGTCTGCGGCGCATGATCAGTGTCGTAACGACCAATCGTTTTGCCGCCACGATCGTCGGGGTTGTCGTCACGGGTGTCGTGCAGTCCAGTTCGGTCACCACGGTGATGGTCGTGGGATTTGTCAATAGCGGTGTCATGGAACTGACGCAGGGGGTTGGTGTGATCATGGGCGCCAACATCGGCACGACGGTCACTGGTTTGTTTCTTATGCTGAAAATCGGCAAGTACGGACTTCCCCTGCTGGGCAGTGCTGCGTTTGTCTACCTGTTTTCCAAGGGAGACCGCTGGCGGTACTGGGCGATGGCGTTTATGGGCGTGGGCATGGTCTTCTTCGGTCTGGAGCTGATGAAGGAAGCCTGTTCCATCGTCAAGGATATTCCAGCGTTCGAAACCTGGTTTAAGAGGTTTCAGGCAGACAGTTATCTCGGCGTTCTGCAATGTGCTCTGGCTGGCTGCGTTTTGACGACGCTGGTGCAGTCGTCATCGGCGACGTTAGGCATCACAATTTCGCTGGCATCCCAGGGCCTGATTCCCTACGAAACGGCAGCAGCGCTAGTGCTCGGTGAAAACGTCGGCACGACGATCACCGCCATTCTGGCGTCATTGGGGGCAACCACGAATGCTCGCCGAGCCGCCTACTTTCATGTGATATTTAATCTGGGGGGAGTGTTCTGGATCACCTTAATATTTCAATGGTACATCGTCGTGATTCAGTCGATCGTCCAGCTCGACGTGACACACATCGTAATGGAGAACGGGAATGAAACATTTCCGAACACGTTGCCGATGATCGCCGCGACGCACACCGTGTTCAACATTGTAAACACACTGCTGTTTCTGCCGTTCCTGCCGTGGTTTGTGAAAATGTTGAACCGTTTTGTGCCGTCGAAGGACTTCAAAGAGAAGCCGCGTCTAACTGACCTGGACATTCGCATTCTTGAAACTCCATTGCTGGCCATCGAACAGTCGCGCAAAGAAATCGAAAAGATGAGCATGGGCTGTTCGAAAATGCTGGAATGGCTGGCAGAACTGCAGCAGCAGGATGACCCGGACAAAGCGCTGGCGGACCGTTTGAGACAGCGTGAGCAGGTGCTGGATTCGATGCAGGATGAAATTGCTGTCTTCATCACAAATCTGCTGGCCGGCAATGTCCCTCATTCGGTGGCCGACGAAGCACGCCAGCAGTTGCGGATGGCCGACGAATATGAATCCGTCAGTGATTACATCGTCAACCTGGACAAGTTCGACCGCAAGCTCCGTCGAGACGGACATCGCTTCACATCGGAACAACGAGAGGGGCTTGCAGAACTCAATCAGTACGTCGCGGACTACCTTGCTGGGGTCAATGAGGCGCTGACACAGAACAACCGCAGTGTGCTCACAAAGACCGACGCGATGTCCAAGCGAGCGCGGACGGAGATCAAACAGCTGCGTCGCAAGCACCTGGAAGATCTTTCCAACGGATCCATCGCACCACTGGTCAGCGTGGCCTACATGGCGACGCTGAATGCTTATGCCCGCGTTCGAGACCATTCTCACAACATTGCCGAAGTCGTTTCGGGCGAGAAGTAAGTCAGCAGTAGAAAGATCGTTCGTCATTGTCCGCCGCAGAACTCCCTTCTGATTCCTCACCCACGTCAAGTTGTGGTGTAGAGCCTGATCCGCCTCATCTGATCCTGATGGGGACGGGCACCAGCGTTGGCGTTCCGGTTGTTGGTTGCACGTGTTCCGTGTGCACCTCGCAGAATCCGAAGAACCAGCGAACGCGATCCGGCGTCCTGGTTCGCGCACCCGAAGGCGAATTTGTGATTGATACGGGACCGGAGCTTCGACTGCAGTTGCTGCAAAACAAGGCGTCACTCATCAGGGCTGCCGTCTTCACTCACGATCACGCTGATCATGTGATGGGGCTGGATGATCTGCGTATTTTCGGCTTTCGCCTTGAGAATCAACTTCTGGAGGAGGCCGAACGGCTGGCTGAGGCCAACGGCAAAGACTTTGACAGGGATGAGTTTCGCCGATCGGGGGCAGGAAAGATTCCGCTCTACTGCGAAGAAACTGTGGAGAACGGGATCCGTCAGATTTTCCACTACGCATTCTCTGATCCGAAGGACCATGCTCATCGCTTTGCGGTCCCGAGACTCACGTTTCAGAGAATTGCGGTCGGTCAAACCTTCGACGTGCTGGGACTGGGGCTGCTGCCGATTCGCCTGCACCACGGAAAACTGCCAATCGTGGGATATCGCATCGGTGACGTCGCGTTCTGTACTGACGTCTCGACCATACCGGCCGACAGCCGGGAGATGTTGACCGGACTGGATACGTTGGTCATTGATGCTCTGCGGCACAAGCCACACCCCACCCATATGCACGTCGCCGAAGCGGTCAAGTGGGCCGAACGGCTGAAACCTCGACGCACGATCCTGACACACATGGCCCACGACCTGGACTATGATTCGCTGGCCCGTGAACTGCCAGATGGGGTAGAACCAGGGTACGACGGGTTAAAAATCAGTCTTTCTGCGACAAAACCTGTCTGAGAATTGCCATCACTGGCATTCTGAATGAATGCCATGCCTGCTGCTGGAATCCTGCGAACAGTGACGCCACGATTTCCCTGCAGCGTATTACGCTGACTCGTGGCCGCGAAAGACGCATTCCAGACTGAGAAACAGGCATGCCCACGAGCCAGCACGGTTCACGAGAATAAGTAAACTGCTCTAATTGTCGCTGAATTCGTGAGAATTCGGATGCCTCCGATCGTTCGTGCGAGCCCTCACGGGTTCGGCGACGACACTTGTTCAGTCGCCATCAGACCGGCGCAGGTTGAGAACGCTTCTATGACCGATCACTCCGAAAGTTCACCCGCACGATCGTCTTCCGAACAGCGCGATTTGATGCCGATGGACCCTCAGCTGAAGGATATTCAGCCGGGCAGCGGCGTTGTGATTCATCTGGAACAGGCGTGGGGCCGCATTCGTCGGTGCTGGTTAAACGTATTCCGTCGAGGCTACGTGCGCAGAATGGCGGCGTGTCGCAAGGGCGAATTCAATCCCTGTCCGCATCCGGTGCTGGACCCTCGTGACTTAAAGTTTCACCAGAATCAGGGCGGGTACTATTGGGATGAAGCCGACGATCCATTTACCTGGCGCGACGGGCTGCCGTTTACTCGTGTTGGGCTGGCGGAGTTGTTTCTGATCGGAGGTGGTTTTTTTGCCGCCGCAGCTGGGTTTGGAGTGTGGGCGGCGTCAGCGGTCGGAACAGCTCAGATCGTGGCAGCCGTGCTGGCGATTGCCGCCTGCGTGGTCAGCATTCTGGTGGCGTGGTTCTTTCGTGACCCCCATCGCACCATTCCGACCGATCCTGGTATCGTCGTGTCACCGGCAGATGGTAAGGTTGTCGATATTGAGCAGTTGGATCACGATGACTTCGTGGGTGGTCCGGCCGTAAAGATTGGCATCTTTCTGTCAATCTTCAACGTGCATATCAACCGAAGTCCGATCGCCGGCCGTGTGATTGGCCTGAAATACCGCCCTGGCAAGTACCTGAACGCACTTCGTCCGGAGTCGGCTCGGGAAAACGAGCAACTGGCCGTGCTGCTGGAATCGTCAGAACCACCCTATCGTGGCATGGTGATTCGGCAGATTACCGGCGCAATCGCCAGACGGATCGTGTGCTGGGTGAAACCAGGTGATAAATTGGACGCAGGTGGACAATTTGGCATGATCAAACTGGGTTCACGCACAGAACTGGTGCTGCCCCGTGAGGCCGGTCTGGAGATTCGCACGAAGCTGGGTGACAAAGTGAAAGCCGGGACTTCCATTCTGGCCAGTTATTCCGCATCCGGAGAGAACAACTGAAGGGGTCTCATCGAAGGCGTGGCCGCGGCCGACAATTCTCCTGTATGACCGTTCTGCCACGTCGACTGCCGTTCAAACGAAATTCGTACTGAGAAACCTGGCGACCACCGTACCTGGGATATTTCATTGGCAACATCTGACGACATTCCGAAGAAAACGCGTCGGCAGAAAGCGTTCGCCGTGTTGCCGACAATGCTGACGCTCGGCAATGCCATCTGCGGATTCGGTGCCATCACGATTCTCGCACGCGTCGGCCCGACACTCGATGTCGTTCCTGTCGATTCACCCACCGGAATCAACACGGTCGACGAGATGGTCTTTGCCGCTTTCCTGATATTCCTGGCGATGCTGTTTGATGCGTTGGATGGCAGTGCTGCCCGGCTGACGAACCAGACCAGTGAGTTCGGAGCGATGCTGGACAGTCTGTGCGACGTAGTCAGTTTCGGAGTAGCACCAGCATTCATGATGCTGAAGCTCACCGACCCCGCTCATCGCCTGATGGAGACACTCAGCGTTCCCGGTACAAAAGCATCTGCTGGTGAGAACCTGATTCCCATGCCGTTTGGCTATCATCTAGACTTTTTATGGCCAATTGCGGCCCTGTTTCTGGCCTGTGCCATTCTGCGACTGGCCCGATTTAACGTTGAAACTGACGAAGAGGACGATCACGACGGCTTCAGCGGCCTGCCCTCGCCAGCGGCCGCGGGCGTGATTGCCAGTTTTCCTATCGGAATTAATACCCTCAAACAGCTGAGTGATAAGAACGACTGGGTAGCACCGGTGGCGAACATCGCGCTACCCACCTTGGCAGTGGTGCTTCCGTTCATAACCCTGGCCACGGCCGTGCTCATGGTCAGCCGCATCCGCTACCCACACATCTTCAACCAGATATTGAAGGGTAATCGGGGCCGGAAGCAGTTACTTCAGCTGGTTTTTGCGCTCGCATTGATCTTTATGATCAAGGCACGAGGATTGGCAGTTCCCGTTCTGTTTTGCTGGTTTGCGTTCGCGGGTCCGCTGCGTGTCATCTGGCTCAGGTACGTCAAAACCCTGTTTCGCAAGCCGAAACCGACAGACATCGACTCCGGCGTTTCCTGAAACACCGGTCTTCACTGGCCCCACGTATCTGTGCAAACTTTGGCCAAGGCGTGCAATTCTTTTGAGATTCGTTAGAATTGCCGTGCAACAAACAACCGCTCAGCAGCGGTATCCATTCGTGGGAGCATTTCACCCACACACCGCCTTTGTTGCACTGTTACGTTAGATGTTCACGGGTCTCGTTGAAGGACAAGCGACAGTCAGAGTCCTGAAGAAGGAATCGGCTGGCCTGCGCCTCACGATTGCACCGGACCGTGATTGTTTCCCGACTGCTGACGTGAACATCGGGGACAGTATCTCTGTGTGCGGCTGTTGCCTGACTGTTGTCCGAATTTCCGACGATGGCATGGACTTTGAAGCCGGCGAAGAAACGCTTGCCAAAACAAGTCTCGGCGAACTCGTGGAAGGCGGCCGAGTCAACCTGGAACGGTCGCTGGCTGTCGGGGCTCGGCTGGGCGGACATTTTGTGCAGGGACACGTCGACGGTGTTGCCACGGTTGATTTGATTGACCGCAACGACGAATGGGTCGATATGTGGTTCCGACTGCCAGCGGAGATGACGCAGCTGATGGTGCCAAAAGGCTCCATCGCCATCGACGGTATCAGCCTGACACTGGTCAACGTGGAATCGGAACGATTTTCCGTGGCGCTGATTCCCCACACCCTGAAGATTACGACGCTTGGTCAGCGTGCGGTGGGTGCCACGGTGAACATTGAACTGGATATTCTCGGCAAGTACGTGGCCAAATTGCTGAGCGGAGAAGGTGATCGCAGTATTTACAACCACATCGGACAGCCCAACTGAGTGAAAAACGAACACCGACAAACTCGATCGTATCTGATGGACCTGTTCAAGAAGCACGGTTTTAATCCGCGCTCGGATCTTGGGCAGAACTTTCTGATCGATATCAACCTGATCGAATTTGCGGTCCGGGCGGCCGAGTTGTCGAAAGACGACCTGGTTCTGGAAGTCGGTCCCGGCACGGGCGGCATGACCACGTTTCTGTCGGATCAGGCGGGCAGAGTCATCAGCGTCGAAGTGGATCGCAACATGTTTGCGCTGGCGACAGCAGCAACCGAACACTGCGAAAACGTCACGTTGATTCATCGCGACATTCTGAAAAACAAAAACACTCTCGCTCCGGAAATCACGGACCTGCTGCATGGCGCGCTTGCAGCTCGGCCAGGCAGCAACCTGAAGCTGGTGGCGAATCTGCCGTACAGCGTGGCGACACCTGTCATTTCGAATCTTGTTGCGTCCGACCTGCCGTGGCAAAGGATGGTGTGCACCATCCAGCTTGAACTTGGTGAGAAGATGATCGCTGAACCGGGCACATCCAGCTATGGGTCACTGTCCGTGTGGCTGCAGTCGCAGTGCAGCGTGCGAATCATTCGCCGCCTTGGCCCGAAGGTCTTCTGGCCCCGCCCCAAAGTCAATTCTGCCATCGTCAGTCTCTGGCGACATGATGGACGCGGCGACAGGATTGTGGACAAGAAGTTTTTTCTGGATTTTCTGCGGCGGCTTTTTCATCACCGCCGGAAACTGCTGCGACGCGTTCTGGTCGCGATGTACAGCAAACAACTGAGTAAGCCGGAAGTAGACGCCATTCTTGAAGAACGGGGACACGACCGTGAAACACGAGCCGAAACGCTGGATGTGCCCACGCTGGTGAAGCTCGGAAACAAATTCTGTGAGGCTGTGCGAGACGCCGAGGCAGAATAGGGCAGTTCACCTATTCTCGTGAACCGTTCTGGCTCGTGGGCATGCCATTTTCTCAGGCTGGAACGCGTCTTTCGCGGCCACGAGTCAGCGTAATACGCTGTAGAAGGAAAGAATTTATGCACGATCGTATCGCCTACAAAGGACTGACTTTCGACGACGTTTTGCTGGAACCGGGCTACAGCGAGGTAGTGCCGTCAGACGTCGCGCTGGATTCCATGCTCACACGGAACATTCCGTTGAGTGTGCCGCTTGTCAGCAGCCCGATGGACACCGTGACCGAAAGCAACATGGCCATCGCGATGGCTCAGCTGGGCGGAATCGGCATCATTCACAAGAACATGAGCATCGACCAGCAGGCTTTGCAGGTCGACAGTGTTAAGCGCAGTGAGCACGGCGTCATTGTTGACCCGGTCACACTGCCACCGGAAACCAGTGCCGGTGAAGCCTCACGGATCATGGACGAACGCAACATTAGCGGCGTTCCCATCACTGTCGATGGCAAATTGGTTGGCATCCTGACGCGCCGCGATCTCCGCTTTCTGGAGAACAAGGAACGGCCGGTTTCCGAGATCATGACGAAGGACAACCTTGTCACGGCCAGGGAGAACACCGACCTTGAGGAAGCAGGACGCATTCTGCTGGAAAACAAGGTCGAGAAACTGCTGCTGGTGGACGATCAATATCAACTGAGAGGCTTGATCACGATCAAGGATATCGACAAGAACCTGCAGTTTCCGCAGGCGTCGAAGGATCCTCGCGGCAGATTGCGCGTTGGTGCGGCTGTGGGGATGTACGATCTGGAACGAGTTGCTCAGTTGGTCGAGAAGGGTGTCGATGTTCTTGTGGTGGACAGTGCTCATGGGCACTCACGCAACGTTATCGAGACTATTCGGGCCATTAAAGATAAATTTGATATCGATGTGATTGCTGGCAATATTGCGACGGCGGAAGGTGCAAAAGCTCTGGCGGATGCCGGAGCAGATGCGGTGAAAGTGGGTATCGGACCGGGATCGATCTGCACAACTCGGATCATTTCCGGCATCGGCGTGCCACAATTGACAGCCATTTCCAATGCCGCACGGGGACTGGAAGGGACGGACGTCCCCATTATTGCTGACGGTGGCATCAGATACAGCGGAGACATTACAAAAGCTCTTGCCGCCGGAGCATGGACCGCAATGGTGGGTGGTTTGCTGGCAGGGGTGGATGAAAGTCCTGGTGAGATGATTCTTTACCAGGGGCGAAGCTTTAAGCGGTACCGAGGAATGGGATCGCTGGGAGCCATGGTGAAGGGCAGCAGTGAGCGATATCGGCAAGGCAACGCTGACAGCGGGGACGGCTCAAAGCTGGTTCCGGAAGGTGTGGAAGGTCGAGTTGCTTACAAGGGCGCACTGCAACCAGTTGTGTATCAGTTGACTGGCGGCCTGCGGTCAGGAATGGGATACGTAGGCGTCGGGTCGATTAAGGATCTCCGCACGAAGTCTCGGTTCATCGAGATTTCTGCGGCATCGGTTAGGGAAAACCATCCTCATGACATCGCAATTACTCAGGAATCACCGAACTACTCGGTGGAACATTCCGGCGACAATCAATCGTAAGCGTCACCACGGCATGACAATGCCGACGGGGATTCTTTGCCTGACGATCTGTGGTACGTTTGTGATCGGTCCCGCGACCGCTCAGCAGGGTTCTGCGCCTGTGCAGAAGCGGGCTTCCACTGTCGCCACGAATCCCGCTGAGGCTGAGTTTGTCAACAAACTCATCGCGCAGAACACGGGCGTGAAATCTGCGGGGCCGACGACACCGGTCCCCGCTGTTCCCACGCCGAAATCGAGCCAGGCGCTCGCGCGGAGTCGTGCTCTGCTGAATAATCTGAGGAATTCGCGCAACGCAGCAACAATACCAACGCCGGCCACAGCAACTCCGGAATTGCAGGCCAACGGCATCCTGCTGACGGCGGAGGAAGACAATGCTGCTGGAGTGGCCTCGTTCTCAAATATGTCACTGGTGTTCGATGAAGGCCAGGCTGGTGCCCCGACACCGCTGACCGATTCTCCGCGATCGATTTCTGAGGACGACCTCAGTGTGGCTGATGTCGGTGACGGTTCTCATACCTATGCCGTACCGCAGCACTTCTCGTTTAACTCAGGAAAACAAAAGAGACAATTCGCGCACGCGGCGGCTTCCAAACAGCGGAAGCAACGTCGAAAATCGCGAAGCTTCCATGACAGGATCACGCACTGGACGGCCGGAATGATCGAATTCTATGACCCGGACTTCGAAGAACCGTACGACACCGACGACTACGAAATGAAAATTCTTCTTGTCTCCGGAGAAGAAGAAACATCTGTCAAAGTCACTGATGAGCAGTCACAGGGCACGGGACTGCTGTCCCGCAAAATCTCCGACATAAAACCATCGCTGGACTACGCATGGGGCGAATACACAGACGCACAACTGCCGGACGATTTCCATAAGCGGATGGACCACGGCACGTACGTCGAAACACTTGCTCCGCGGACTGTACTGCAGTGGGCACCGTCGAATCTATGGTATCACCCGCTGTACTTTGAAGACCCCGGTCTGGAACGCTACGGACATACAAGGCATCCGTTGATTCAACCATTCGCGTCCACCGGCCGATTCTTCGGACAGGTCGCCGGCCTGCCATATCAGGTGGCGCTGCATCCGTGGAAATCCCGCGAGTACGCCCTGGGTTATTATCAGCCTGGCGAATGGGCGCCAAAGAAAAGATACCAGATCCCCTTCAACGAAGAAGCCGCCGCGTCGGAGTTCCTCTGGATCACCGCACTTATCCTGCTGATCCCGTAATGCGGGACGGCCCGCAAGCCGATGCGAGCTGACGCTCGGAAGATGCTGGCCCACTTCCGTTGGTCGCTGAGGGAGTGATCAGTTTAACCCGTGGTCGAAGACCAGGATTTGATCTACCATTGAACGGACAACCTGGTCTTCGACCACGGGTTAAACTGAACGTGCGAACTACTTCCTGACGAACCAGATGTTGCGATAGACAACCGGGTTTCCGTGACCCTGCAGGTATAACAGGCCCGGACCTTCTTCTTCAGGCAGCTTTCCAGGAGTGCCGTGAGGCAGTTCCTGGTCATCGTGAATGGTGATGCCGTTGTGCTTGATTGTCGTCCTTGCATTGGCCACCTTCTTACCGTCTTCATATTTAGCGGCGGTGAAATCGATGTCGTAGGTTTGCCAGGTCAGCGGTGGAAAGCAGGCGTTGACCGCTGGTTCCGCGATTGAATAAATGCCTCCGCATTCATTGTTCTTTCCTTCCAGACCAAACGAATCCAGAACCTGGCATTCGTACCGTCCCTGCAGATAAACACCGCTGTTGCCGCGGGCCTGCCCGCGAGCGTGAGGCTTGAACGGCGTACGAAATTCCAGATGCATCGAATGGTCACCGAACGTTTGTTTGCTTTCGCAATTGGCCGCCAGAAGATTGTCCATCACGATTTCGCCACGTTCAAAGTTTTCGGCCGTTGAACCGTCAAACAGCACAACAGCGCCGGCTGGCGGTTTGGCACCAAGAGTAGGACTCTTGCGTTCGACCTTCTTCAACGATCCGACTTCACGACCCTTCTCCGAAAAAATCTGAGCAGAACCGCGCGCGATGATGGCATGGCCGATTTCTTCCGCCACGATTTTTGTCACTCCGTCGACCGTTTCCCCGGACGCTGTAAATTTCTTCTCGCCACCCCAGCCGTCACCCGGCAGGCCGCCGGGATAACATGCTGCATCAAACTTGTGATCGCCCAGTGCAATCACCTGCAGGCCGAATTTTTTCTGGTCTCCATCCGGGCCCAGCCTGCCGCTGTATTCTCCCTGGACCAAATAGTCTGCTCCGGCGTCTGCCGGGGCCAGGAATGTGTTTTCTTCATTGTCGTCCGCCCGTAGGCACGGGCACACAAATGCAATCAATAGAACGCAGGTGAACAGGCGGGGCATATCGATGGTACTCCAGGAAGGTTCGTGGCGGGGCGAGGAAGGAATTTGCGGCTGCAATACGTATGAAAACCACCGGTTGGCTGTATCCTCACGACGGACTGAGACACCGCTGACACAACGATTATGACAAATCATGACCCCCAGTCCAGCAATTCTCCCCGACTGGACATTCGCGCCTCGAAGCTACGGTGCCAGCCAGTCTGCAGTGGAAACTGCACTGTCTTCATACGTGAAGCGTGCTCGCAGATTGCCGTCCGGTTGCAGCAGCAACCAGTCCGCCGTTCCGACTTCACAGGAAATCACAGCGAAGTTCCCGCGTGCGGCCGACAACTCATTGCGGTCAGGAACTCTTATCCGGACGCCAGTCGGCAGATTGGATTCCGGCATGGGACGAATACTGCCGGGAACGTACGCTGCCAGATAACCTCGCAGACTTGATTCTGCTTCGCCATGCCAGATCCGGTCGGCCACGTCACCGTCTGTATGCACCGTTGCAATTCCCGTCAATTGCAGCTGTACCTGACGAGTCGCGTCGTAGAACAACCAGGAAACATTCGGACTGCTGCGAATGCTCTTGATTTTTGGTGAACGAGCATCGGTGTGGGCGAAGATCCTGTGGGAATGGGCATCTATCTTTCGCAGAACCAGGGTCCGTTGCCGAAGTTCACCGTTAGAGCACGTCGCCAGCGCGGGCAGCCGCCAACCGCACGATTTGTCATGAACGGCAGCCTGCAGCAAACGCCAGCAATCGGCTTCAATACCGTGAAGATCGGTAAGGTCTCTGAAGTGATCGGATGTCGTTGTGTCAGCCATATTAGAAATCTGCTCCTGTTGTGCCAGATGTTGGCTGACCCCTTTCCCACCGCATTAAGCATCCTGATCGGAATCTTCAAAGGACAGGGACTTCAGATACTCGATTGCCTCGTCCAACTCACAGACACGTCTTCCCGGGACTCTGCCATCACTGTCACATTTCGCCAACACCTTCAAATCTTCTCCGTCTTCGTGTTGTGACAATCTTCGACGTGCGCGGACGCCAATTGTGCCATCGTACAGGCGGTGCTGCGTTGGCAGATTTTCCACGAACCACATTGTCCGCTCCCACACAATGCCATCGAGCGCTTTAAGTGTTGCCGTTTCCGCATCATACGGATCGATGCCTTTGCCAACGTCGTGCAGCAGGGCGGCCGTGACGAATTCTTCGTCCCACGGACGGGCATCTCTGGCAAGTTCGAAAACCTGCAGGCTGTGATACAGCAGATCGCCTTCCGGATGTGTATCGCGATTCAGCCGGACCCGATCCAGCGGTTCCAGCAACAAAGAATACTGGTCGAACCGGGAGCCCGAAATGGATGCGGTGTGTTCCGTCATGTCGTCAACGGCATCCACAGGCACGGTCGTCGACACCAGTTGCTGCAGTGCCATGCGGATTTCCATGTCGGTCGGGACGGAATCCGGGGCAACAAAGCTGCGTGTGATGGCGCGTGTCGCGCGCCATTTGGCCGCCCGAAAGCTGGTCTCACGTCGCGAGTGCAACAGCTGTGCTGCGTCGAAGCAAATTCTTCGGCGAAGTTTGTCCGAGTTCATGACGGTCATCCAACCTGACAGCTGGCTGTCGCACTCTATAACGAATTGTCGGTAGCCAATCTGCCCTACTGCACAAACTGGAATTCCGGCAACATAACCAGCAGCCACAAAAGATCCTGTACCGACTCGGCCGTTGGTGACTGGCCCAGTATCGATTCAGCAAGACGCTGT
This sequence comes from Fuerstiella sp., assembly GCA_029941865.1. GTDB lineage: Bacteria > Planctomycetota > Planctomycetia > Planctomycetales > Planctomycetaceae > Fuerstiella. The sequence continues at coordinate 15,252 of JAPYTO010000139.1, forward strand.
TCCTTTGCCGAAGGTTCACGCACGATCGCTCGTCGAAACAATATTCGAACAAATGACTTCGAATCACTCAACTGCGGCAGCAACTTCTGAGCAGACGTGGCCAGCATGTTGTCCAGCAGTTCTCCGTTGGCCAGGTCGATCGCCTGTAGTGTTGACATCGATGCCGGGCGGGTCGTCACGACCTGCTCGCGATTGGGACGACCGAGCGATCGCATTAACATGTTGCTTCTTAACAACGCCGCCCGCGCTCCGCGGCGGACGGTGTTTGTCGCGGACGCCAATTCGGCTTTGATCGCCGCGTCACTGCCAGCGGACCACGTGTTTTGTGGCTGAACCGGCACAGCCGCTTCCCAGGGCACTGCATCTGTCTTCTGAGGATTGGGGACTTCACGGCTGGCCTGCCATGTTTCGTCGGTCGCGACCCGCACGTGTTTGCCGTCGGCAACCGTGAGTACGATCTCAGCGTACAGTCCGGCGGGATTGGGAGCGTTTCCGGCATTGCGGCCCACGATCAGGATATCGTTTTCGCCTTTCTTCAAATGACGCGACAGATCCAGCACCTCGATGCTGGTCCAGTCTTTGTCGGCACCAACCTGCTTCCGATTAACCCAGACGGTGTACTCGTTGTCGCAGGTAATCACCATCATTGCCCCGCGCGGCTTCTTCATAAACGTCAACTGTTTGCGGAACGCGGCCTGCTCTCCCTGCGGTGACGAAGCGGTGTTTGCATAAGTCCAGATCCACTGGCCGCTCAATTTGATGTCGGAAACATCATCTCCATAGTACAGATCTGCGGGCAGAGTCGCGTTGATGGACGTTGGCGACGTCGCTGCCAGAGACCACACACCGTCCATCAACTGTTCTGCCGTCAGATGCCGAGCCACCGGGCCGCGAAAACTGAACTCCTCGGACGTCGCAGAATCCTGAGCCGGCGCGGACTGTGACTGGTATGCCTGAGACGTTGCGATCAGCCGCAGCACTTTTTTAAGATCGTATTTGTGTTCGACAAGATCGTTGGCCAGAAAATCCAGCAGATCTGCATTCCACGGTTGGGTATGCATAGCGTCGACAGGATGCACAATGCCATGCCCCATTAATCGATGCCACAGGCGATTGGCGATCGTTCGTGAGAAGCGGCCATTCTTTGGTGACGTCATGACCGCTGCCAGTTGCTGCAGTCGCACAGGTTGTTCCGCCTGGGGGTCAACGTTACCGATTTCCGGGAAAATCCATGCCGCCTGGGCGATACGGCCGACCGGTTTGTCGCACCGATGAATCTGAAGTTCGCGCGTCGAATAGATAGCAGCCAGACCGTAGGCTTCATCCAGTGTCCAGCGATCGATAAAACTGTCGTGACACGAAGCGCACTTCATGTTGATGCCCAGAAAGACCTGTGACACATTCTGTGCGAACTGAACTTCACGCACTTGACTGGCGTTCACGGTCCCTCGCCATTTGATCCCGTTGATGAATCCGTCTGATTCTGCCGTGGGAGCAATCAGCTCTCGCACAAACTGATCGTACGGCGTGTTGTTCACGAGCGCACCGTACAGCCAGCCGGTGATCTGCCTGCGGCCGCCGTCGATGTATCCCGTGCCCACATAGTCGTTGCGCAGCAGGTCATTCCAGAACGTAATCCAGTGTTCGGCGTAGTCTCGATCGCGACTGAGCAGACGATCAATCAATTGACTGCGCCGATCCCGACGAGCGTCGTTCAGAAAGTCATCCTGTTCATCCAGCGACGGAGGCAGCCCAATCAGATCCATGTAAACCCGCCGCAGAAAAACGTCGTCATCAATGGTTTCCGGGGGAGCAATATCCTGCTTGACCCAATAGCTATGCAGAATGCGATCGATGGGGTTTTGCCCGGCGTGAGCGGCTGGAGGCAAAACGACGTCTCGTGGCAGCAGTGGCGGTTCGTAACCTGTTGCCGCGAACCGAAAACCCGGCTCCCACGGCAGTCCGGCAGCGATCCACTGCCGCAGCGTATTAATTTCGTTTGCCGATAACCGTTTGCGATCTTTTGGTGGCATCTGTTCTTCTGCATCGCGGGATCGAATCAGTTCCGTTATCCGTGATTCGTCCGGCTTACCGGTTTCGGCGTACCCCGATTCCAGTAATTGTCGCTGGGTGTTGAACGAAAATCCGCCCTCGGACTTTTCCCCCGTGTGACACTCGGCGCAGTGTTTCTTCAACACTGGGACAACGTCGTGAGCGAAATCGATTTCGTCTGCCTGCGCTGCTGCAGCAGCAGCGACCAGAACCAGGACCAACATTAAGCATCGGAGCATCGCGGAATATCCAGAGACACGTATCGGTAACGATGCAATTGTCGCGGCTGAGCATACATCCGCAAGCGGGCACGGCTAACAATGTCACGAAGGACACTGGATGCAGAAAACGCACGGCCTTCTTGTTTAACCGCGTGGGCAACGCCCCGCGAATCAAGCGTATTGAACCGTCGCCGTGGGCCACGCTGAATCCTCCACAGCATCGTCGAGAACGTCCTCAGTGCCCAATCAGAAGGCAGGGGGTCTGGTCCTGCCGGAGCGCGTAGGGTCCGCTGTGCGGACCGTTACGCCAGTTCGAGATTCCGGGTACGGTTGTTCAATTGGATTCGGTCCGCACAGCGGACCCTACGCGCCTATTCAGAAATCTGTGGGCGGACACCGGCAGCACGAACAACTTATGGCCGCTGGTTTTTCTCACAGTCGGCGTCCATCGGCACGGCCTTGCCGACGATGTCAACCGGATGAGTAAACAGATAACGCCAGACGTCTTCGTGCATGTAAGCATTGGTCTTCTCATTCCTGTAGGCCCGACTGCCGGGCTGAACAGAACTGTGAGCTCGACGAGCGTCACCGCCGACGTCGAAATCGGTGATCAGACGCCGCGTATTCCCAAACGGTGCTTTGCTGTTGTCCACGTTAACGATGGGGCCAAATTTGTGCAGGCCCAGAAGTTCCCAGCTGCGGCAGTAATGATCCGCCGTCCAGCCGCCATCCAGAACATGAGAGAATCCGAAGTAGCGGTTCTCCGGAGTCGCCGACGGCAGCGCCTGCCATGACTGCAGTTGATCACGTGGGCCGCAGAACGCGACCACTCGGCTGACCTTCTGGTGCTTGGCAAATCGAGCGGCAGTCGTCGAACCGTGTGAGCTGCCCGATACGATGATGTTGTCCCAGCGGAGCCCCTTGTTGTCGGCGGTCAGGAATTGGCCCCAATCGCCCGCCGGATTCTCTTTCTCGAGCCACTTCACAAACTGAAACGACCGCTCCATCATGCCATCCGGTTTCGGAATTTCGACATCGTCGCTGAAGTCTTCGCCGGTGGCGGCTTCCAGCCGGATGTTGCCACGGCAGTGTTCGCCCACAGGGGTTTCACGGCAGCAAATGGAAAACCAGCGGTTGGCGTAGTGCGGACGGATGACGTGGATTCCGTAGCTGTTGATGCGATCGAACAGTTGTTCGTTGTGCGACATCAACCAGATGACCAGTTTTCCCCGTGGTGCCACTTGTGTGTCCACAGCGGCATGCTGCACGTCGGCTGGTTTTCCGTCTTTTGTTTCGAT
>JAPYTO010000140.1 GCA_029941865.1 Fuerstiella sp.
CGCAGGATCCGCTGGCCTGCATGCGCAGTCTCCACAATGAGTTCGGGGACCTTGCGATCCTGGAGGACCAGGGGCAACGCATCGCCTTCATTTTTTCGCCGCAATACAACCGTCAGGTGCTGTCCGATTCCAGGACGTTCCACTCGCATTTTTTTGCCGTGCGGGGTGGTCGCCGGTCTGCTCAGCGGCGCGTGACGTCGGGCCTTCTGAGCATGAATGGCTCTGAACATCGTGACAGTCGGCGAATCATGATGGACGTATTTGCGCGTCGGATTCTGCCCGACTATCATGCTGTCATTTGCGATCTGACCACAGATCTGATGAGCGACTGGGCCATCGGCCAGCAACACGATCTGAACACAGAGATGGTCCATTTCATGGTGCGCATGACTGGCGCGCTGTTGTTTGGAATCGATGATGCCCGCCATGCCGTCGAACTGGGTTCAATGATTGACCACTGGGTGCGGCAGAATCACGAAGTCGGAATGGGAGCTTTGGTTTCTGCGCCGCAGTTTACGGACAACTACGAGAAGCTTCTGGCGGACGCTGAAAAACTTGGGGCCAGCGTGCAGGAATTGTTTGCAGCGCACAGAAGTCACCAGTCGTCAGGTCGCCGGTCGGATGTGCTGAGTCTGATGTTCGAAGCGCAGGGAACGAACGATCAGCTGACGGATGAAAAACTCCTTGGGCATGCCACACTGACGTTTGCCGCGGCTCATCTAACAACCGCACACACTCTCAGTTGGACGCTGTTCCTGCTCGCTCAGCATCCGCAGGTGATGGATCGGCTGGCGCAGGAACTGGCAGAACATACGAGCGGAAGATTCCCGACTTTTGAGGAACTGGAATCATTGACGTACCTGGATTGGGTCCTCAAGGAAAGCATGCGAGTGCTTCCGGCATCGTCGTATTCGCAGCGGGTGTGTGCTGAACCTGCGAAGCTGGGGCCGCTGAGTCTGTCGGCAGGCACTCCCGTCATCTTCAGCCAGTACATGACTCACCACCGTGCAGATCTTTTTCCTGAGCCGGACATTTTTCGACCGGAACGCTGGGCACAGATTTCTCCTTCTGCGTACGAGTACCTGCCATTTGGTGCCGGGCCCAGAATGTGTATTGGTGCGGCGCTGGCGATGGTTGAATTGAGAACAGCACTGGCGGTGATGCTGAAGCAATTTCACTTTCAGGTCGTTCCGAATTCTATCGTCGACGGACGCATTATCTCGACAATGCTGGGACCCACTTCTTCTGTCGACGCCAGGCTGCTGGATGTGTCAGAGTCGCCACAAACGATGCCCGTTACCGGATCCATTCATGAACTTGTCGAACTGCCGGCCATGGCCAGGTCAGAGACAGGACAACGCGCCGCGTAGCTGCGATCAGGAATAGACGTCCAGCGTTTCCTGCAGACGAACAGTGCCTGTTTCCAGCACCATGTCCCACTGTTCCGCCGTCAGCCCCAGCGCTGTCATGGATGCAGCGAGGTTTGCCGATCCTTTGTCAAGTTCTGCGCTGCGGGCCTCCAATTGCCAGGCCAACTGATTGGCGATGTTCAGCCCGTGACACATCGGGTGGTCGAATGCCGTCGGATTGTGGTGATGCTGGACAGCGCGGACCAGATCGTCCGGCAGATTCCATGCCTGCGCGACGACTGCCGTCACCTCAGCGTGGTTGACACTCAGAGCGAGTTCTTCCTGCTGTACGGTGGAGAGCTCTGGATTTCGTCGTTGCAGAATCTCCGAGTGTTCCGGCGTCAGATGTTCGGAAAGCACCAGCTTTCCGAAGTCATGCAGCAAAGCGGCCGTTGGAAAATGATCGCCGAATCTGGCCAGACGCTGGGACGCCATCACTTCCGCAAAGGTCAGCACCGCAACACTGTGTTTCCAGTAAGTGTGCGGTGTCAGCCCGAACGCGGAAAGGTTCAGACTACGTTTCGGTCGTGCGCTGCAGGCAATCGCAATTGACTGCACAGTTCCGGAACCAAGTCGGGCCACCGCTTCCAGCGTGGATCCCACCCGTCCGCTGCCATAGGCCGCAGAATTTGCCAGGCGAAGAAGCCTCCCCGCCAGCGACGAGTCAAGCGCCACAGCTCGCACAACATCCTTGAGCTCATAATTTGGATCTGCAAACAGGCCAGACAATTGGACCACGGTCTGCGGCAGTGGCGGCAGATCGTAGGCGGTTTGGACAAGGGTTTCGTGGTTGAGCTGACTCAAGTTGAACTCCCTGTGCGGGTTCCACAATCGTGGTCACGTGAAATGGGGAAATCTACTGACCAGAGAACCTCCGGCCGAGTTGTCTCAAATGCTTGATGAGCGTAATTACAGGACTCTGCCACGTGGCTCTGTCCTTTTGGGTTGTTTTGGAACAGGTTGAAATTGATTGAATTGTGTCCGAGTCGGAACATTCAGACTGCGGCGGGACTCATGTTCTGCCAGCGGACCAACATTGGCTGACCGGCAACATCGAAGACCATGTTCACACCACCGTCCGATTCTGTTTCTGTCGTGCCGGTCTCTTCCGAAACACAAGGTAGTGACAGCTGTGATTCGCCTTCGTACATTCCTTTGACGTTACCGCCGATGATGTTGACGACTTCGCCGATTGCATCGCGAATTTCCTCCGCTTCCAGAGTCCCTGGATCTGCATCGAACATTGTCTCGCTAATCAGACAAGCCGTTGCCACGGGGGCTTCCACGACGATCAACTCTTCCACCACACCGGAGATGCGGATACAAGCGACGATGCGCGGCTGGTTAACATCGAACTGTGCCGAAGCTAGATGCTCTGTCGGTAATCCAAACATCTCATCAAAGACATTGGAGACGAATTGGTTCATGGTTGAAGTGTCGAGTTCCATAATTTCAGGGTCCTATTTTGATACCGGGCGAAAGCACACAGTCTTGCCAATGGTGACTCGTTCGAAAGGTACGTTCAGCTGAATGAGCGTTTCACCGCCACCCAGAAAAAGATAGCCACCAGGACGCATAGACTGATGTACGCGTTTTAGAATTCGTTCTTTTATCTTCACATCAAAGTAGATCAGAACGTTGCGCAGAAAGACCACGTCGTGCTGCGCGACAGTTGACCAGTTTTCGGTCAGGTTCATTTTTCTGGCTTCCACCAGACCTCGCAGTTCCGGTTTGACCTGCCAGTTCAGTCCTTTTCGGTCAAAACTCCGGACCAGCAAACTTGCAGGCAGACCGCGGTTGACCTCGAACTGGCTGTAGACGCCGTCCACAGTGCGCTGAACCATTTCCTGAGACAGATCCGTACCAAGAATGCGTACAGACCAGTCGTTCAGCTGTGGAAAGTAAGTGCGAATCGCAATCGCAATACTGTAGGCTTCCTGCCCGCTTGACGAAGCACCGGACCAGATGGAAAGCGACCGCATTGAAGCTCGCTTCTCTACCAGATCCGGCAGGACGTGGTCCTTTAAAGCGTCAAACGGCTGTATGTCGCGAAAGAAACTGGTCTCATTGATGGTCATCGCTTCGGTAACTTTGTCGTGCAGCAACGTCTGCGCATCAGTTCTGAGTTCAGCCACCAAAGCACGTACGTCTGCCAGTCCGGCTGACTGAGCAACCGGTGCCAGACGCGATTCCAGCAGGTAGCTATGATCGGCGGAAATGACGTTGCCCGACCGTTGAGCAATAGTCGAGCGCAGGAAATCGATGTCAGTGGTTACCAATGCCATGAGGGGGCCAGATGCTCCGTGTTTGTAATGATTAGCGATTGATTGATAAAGTTATGATTACGTCAGATAATGTTCCGAGGATTAGTCTGCTGCCAGGGCAGCCCTTCCTTTTTTACCGCAGCCAGCGCGTCGTATGATTTCTGAGGGGATTTGTTTGAGCGGCAGAACTCTGTCTGCCAGACCGGCTTCGGCGACCGCGCGGGGCATGCCCCAGACCACAGAACTGCTTTGGTCCTGAGCCACAACAGAGGCTCCGCTGTCAGTCAGTGCCCGGCACCCTTCCGTGCCGTCTTTGCCCATGCCGGTCAAAATAACAGCCATGCTTTTTCTGCCGTAAGCCTGTGCTACTGAGCGAAACAGAGTATCGATGGACGGGCGGCATGAGTTTTCCGGCGGCCCCTGATTGAGTACAACGCGACGGTCGATTCCTTCGGAGTTGACAGTCATGTGATAGTCGCCCGGAGCGATCAGCACTGTGCCGGGACGAATGACGGCGCCGTCCTGAGCTTCGGTGATGACCAGGGGGGGAATTCGGTCCAAACGCTCAGCCAGCAGTTTTGTGAAGATGGTTGGCATGTGCTGAACGATGAGAATCGGGACGCTCAGATCGCGCGGCAGATTCGCCAAGATCGTGGCCAGAGCATTGGGGCCTCCCGTGGATGATCCAATGGCCACGACCTCGATGTGACCGGCGTGCCTCGGCTTTCGACTCTGTGTCACGGCCGTGGCGGGTGGTCCGCCAATTCGAACCGCCGGCCCCCGCGGATGTCGGCCAAGACCGGCCCAATCCCTGATCCGGGGCACCAACTGCGCATTGATGTAGTTGATCGCCTCCTGAACATTTGCGGTTCCGGTGGGCTTGGCAACGTAGTCGCTGGCGCCCAGCGCCAGCGCGTCCAGGGTCACCGACACGCTGTCCAACTGTTCGGACATCGAAGTCGTGGCCGCGGCGCGTCATGGCCAGGAGGCCCTGACACTGATCGCTCAGAAGAAACCGGACGTGGTCCTGCTGGATGTGGAAATGCCCGTCATGGATGACATTGACACCCTGAAGCAGATTCGTCGGACCGACAGAAAATTACCAGTTCTGATGTTCAGTTCGCTGACCGTCGCGGGCGCCGAAGCAAACAGACGGATCTGCGCGCATCGAGCGCGACAATCGAAGCGGCCCTTGCTGGTGAAACTGGCAAGGGATTTGCCGTGGCTGGGCACAAAGCCGGCGGCGTGGCCGGTCACGACGAGTCATAGACTTCACGCCATGGCGAGGGGGATCGTTCGTAGCGAACGATCGATCCGACTCTGCCACTCGTCTGCGGCACAAACACGTCGCCCCAGGACTGCCATCAAATGACCGTCTGCATTGCCGAAAAGGATTTGGCTGCGGGCAACGCCGTGCTGTGCGTGATCAGTCAATCGCGGACGGCCGGTTAGGCGGTCGACCGCGAAAAAGACACCGGAAAAACTAACGGATGATGTTCGTCAGCTCCTCCAGAACCTCATCGGTCACGGTGATGGTACGTGCGTTTGCAGAAAAACCTCGCTGGGCTACCAGCAGCTTGGTAAATTCCAAGGCAAGATCCACGTTGGAACCTTCCAGTTGTCCCGCTCTAATTGCTCCTCGGTCACCAGACAGGGCTGTTCCGATCTCAGCACTGCCACTTGCCAGCGATGCCTTGTAATAGTTACCGCCGGCATTCAGCAAACCATCAGGGTTGCTGAATGAGGCAATCGCCAGTTGTGCGATGTCAAACTTCAGGCCGTTGCTGGCGACTCCGGAAAGCGTACCGTCCGCATCGATCTTAACAGAAGTCAGTTCACCCGGGCCGTAACCGTCCGCGAGAAAGGAGATATGCGGTAGCTCGCCGATTTCTGACAGGCCGTCAATTTCACCCAGGGTGCCCAGATCGATGTCAATCGATTGTGCGGCGGTTGAGTTTGCAAACAGCACAGAGATATCTCCGTCGCCCACACCGACGCCGGTAACCTGAGTCAGCGAACCATCCGCACCAAACTGGATGCCCTCAACAAGTCCGTCAATTACCGTACCAGACGAAGCATCAATATCCACCTGCAGCGTCCAGCTGTCGTCCACCTGTTTGGTGAGTGTGTACCCCAGTGTGTGTTCGGAACCACGTTCGTCATAGATTGGCAAAGATCCGGGGATGACGGTCGCTTCAGCACCTTCGACAGTCTCCGCAAATTTATTGGTGAACGTTCCATCCTGGAAACCCGAATTTGTGATATCGTCGTCAATCTTCAGACTGGCCGTCGTCTTACCCGTGGCGTTTGCCGTGACCGTCACGGTCGACCCAACCAAGCTGACCGTGGACGCCGTAAACAACGTTGCCATGTGGTCCATCAGGTCCTGAACTGTGGTCGTCGCGTCCACGTTCAGGTTGCTGGCAATCGATGTTCCATCGGCTGTCAGCCCGGTCAACAGCAGTCGGTCTCCGGCTCCATACGGCGTCACAGACGAATCCAGGTTATTCAACAGCGTTGCTGCCGTGGCCGCAGTCCCTCCGCCAGTCGTCAAAGGCGTGCCGCCGACAGCTCTCTGTGTCGGTCCCGTGGATTCGGCTCCCAGCTGTCCGCTGAGTTCAATTTGCGTGGTGACAGTCCCCAGAATGCTGGCACCAATCGGGATCTGGATACGAGCGTCACCAGGAACCTGAAATGCCGGACCGTCTGCAGGATTCTCACCGACGGTTCCAAATCTCTGTAATAGATTACCCGTCGCGGCGTCTTCAAGGAATCCGCCTTCGTCAATACTGAAGGCTCCAGCTCGGGTGTAGAGACGACCACCTCCCGATTCGGAAACAAAGAATCCATTACCGTCAATGGCGGCGTCAAGATCTTCGCCGGTGGCCTCCAGGTTCCCCTGTCGAAAGTTTCGGTCGACACTCGTAACCGCGGATCCCGTGCCGATCTGCAGCGGATTAATACTTCCCAGCCGTCCCTCTGTCCCGGAGGAGGCTCCACGTTGCCCTTCGTAAATCAGATCTGAAAACAGTGTTCTGGACGACTTAAAGGCGGTCGTGTTGACGTTGGCAAGATTGTTGCCAATGACTTCCAGCATCTTCTGATGTCCGCGAAGTCCCGAAATCCCCGTCAAAAGTGAGTTAGCCATTACTGTTTTCCATTCCCGTCAGAAATTTGTCCGTAACTGGTGAATCCAAAACACTCTAAGTGCCTGCGACGGCAATTCCGTTGACGTCGCTGATTGGTATCAGCTGGCCGCCGACACTTACGAGGATCTGACCGTCAACGCGGCTGACCCCATCGGCAACGCCCGACTGAGAATTGCCGAATGACACTTCGCGGCCAAGCATTCCGGCACCAACCGTTGCCAGTTGGTTGCCATGCGACTGAATCTCCAGGTCGAGCAGTTGATCAAACTTGCTGTTGAGATTGTTGCTGCTCTCCAGTTGTGAAAACTGCGCCAACTGAGCCAGGCTGTCCGTCTGGTCCATCGGAGACAGAGGATCCTGGTACTGAAGCTGAGTGACAAACAGATTCAAAAACTGATCTGTACCCAACGCACCTGAAAATGCTTCCGGCATCATTATTCCCTTTATGAGTCGCTAAGCGCGAATTCCCGAACGTGTACGAACCTGCCGTCGTTGGCGAAGACCTCCTTGTCTCTGCCTTCGATCGCCGTCTTCAGAATCAAATTCCCCGGAAGTGCCCTGTTCCTGCTGTTCCGCCTCGCTGTGCTGGGAACTCCTGTGTTCGAATGCCGATGATTCACCACCACGAAAGGCGTCTCCTCCCACGATTTCAACTTTGGAAATATCGATATCCAGGGCGCTCAGCACTCGGCTGATCTCGTCTCCTCGAGACAACAGCATCTGCAGCGTCATCGGCGCACGTGCTGCCAATCGCAGCTCGACACCCTGCTCGCCCTGACGAAATCGCAACTCCATCTCACCCAATTCAGGTGGATCCAGTCGAAGTGTCAGCGAACCGGAGGACTGTTCCTTGATCACGGACAGATTCTGAGCCATTGCCATCAGCACCTGGCTGGTCAACGGCCGGGGAACACTGACCAGCGGAGCGGAAGAAGAAACGTCGGCCGTCGACGTCACTGCCACCGGCGCGATGCCGTCCCTTTCAATGGACGGTGTACCTGCCACATTGGGGAAATCCGGCGGGATCACGTCGGCCGGAATCGCCGCCACCGGCAGCATGTCGGACGCAACATTCATGGGAAGCGCGTCCCCGGTCGGCACGCTGTCCGTCGGTGGCACAAATATCGTTGGGACACGCTCAGTCGATGGCGTCGGAATGCTCGGCACCCCGACCGATGTTGGCGGCAGCACTGTCTGAACGCCGTCTGTCTGTGGTGTCAAAACCGTCGGAACACGGGCAGTTGGTGGTGTCGGCCCTTGTTGATCACTGCTGTTTGCTTGTGTAAGGACCGTCGGGATACGTCGCGTCGTTGCGGCCTGCACTGTGGTTGGCGTCTGCACTGTGGTTGGCGTTTGCACGGTGGTTGGCGTCTGAACCGTGGTTGGCGCCTGAACCGTCGGGACAGGTTCAGTCAATGGTGTCAGCACTGCCGTCCTTTGTTGGACATCCGGGCCAACTTCGACCGGCCGTGCATGATCGGGGATGGACAGAGAAGGTGCCGCAACATTTCCGTCGACGATTGCAGAGTTCGGCTGGAGCAGACGATCAGGGACCAGAGAACGAGCGACTGCTGCCTGAACTGTGGCATCGACCAATGTGTCCCCGGCTAAGGCGTTCCCGTCAGAGACTGTTTCGACATCCTCTTCAGCCGATATCAACTCGGTGCCTGCCACAGTTGGCGCGGGGGTAAATGAGTCCGGGACGATCTGTCCCGGAACAATGGTCGGCGCTACGTCCGGTTGCGGCGACAAGCCCAGATCTGTTAACGCAGCTAAGGCGTCCGGCAATGGGAGGGCATAGAGGGCGTCGCTGTCGACAGGCTGGTCATCCTGTGCAACGCGGTTCGCCGTGGGCACGTGGATCGACTCCACGGACGGCAGCTGGCGGTCGGCCACGATGGCGCCGGAATCGGCGATTGCCCAAACAGCCTCTGAGTCAGCCGGCACATCCTGGTCTTCACCGTTCTCCGGATTGCCTTCGATCGGGAGACCTGTCGTCCCCTCAACGTCATTAGTGCCGGCAACGTCTTCGTCACCAACATCCGCAGCAGCGTCAATCGCGTCCGGCACGAAGAGCTTCAGCGCTGCAACAAATTCTTTGTCTTCCACAGGCGTCGGCGAGGCGTCCTGCGGCCCCGTAGCCGTTACTGATTGCGCACTTGGTGGCGTAGTGCCGGTGGGGGCGAAAAAGGACAGCTCATCCATGAGCAGTGGTAACCAATCTGATGAAGGGAGAGATTCGGCCGAATCCCTCACGGCACAAGGCATGCCGAACGCGCTACCGATTTACCCGCACTCGTGCCACGGCGCACTGATTCTATTGCTCAAAATCTCCCACCTTCTGCCGGAACGTGTTGTGCCGCCAGTGGTCTGCGGAAATGTTTTCCGAGTCGGTCGAAAGAAATGCCGAGGTTTCACATGCGATGCCGCGTGCCATCAGCCGAAGTAGATCGCCTGATTGAAGTCAGATTCCAACTCGGTAGCCGCTGGCGTTGGTGCTTGGTGCAGGTGTGGTGCTGCGATGTCTGGATGAGCAGCATCAATGCGACGCATTTGACCAGGCTCAAGCGGTACAAAACGCCAGTTTGGGCCTATTCCGTCACCGCAGCTAACGCTCCATTCGGGCGGGCACTGGTCGTTTGAATAGAAATCGAAACCGTCGTCATTCGGCGATCGCATGATCATCAGTACCATTCTCCGAGCTGAAACATTCCTGGGCACAACTGAGCCCGGACAAAGTTTTCTGCCGGAAACACGGCTACACGTCATGGCACGGACACTCGTGTCCAGTGCCCAGATTGTGACGGGCTGGCATGCCCGTTCCTGTGCGGCGGTTTCCAAGCACTCTCTGATTCTGCTATCGGCGTGAACCAGCGAATACTGGCGTGTGTCTTGTGGTGACCGGCGGGTTTTGCCGCAGTTGCTTCCCGGTGGAACCGGTCAGGTCGCAAGGAAGAGCAGCGGAAGCGTGGGGTTTGCGAGTGAATGTTCCACCTTTTCCACTTGTTCCAGCGGGGAAATGGTGAGAATAATTGCACCCCTGTGTTGGAAACACGCATTCCAGCATTCGGTCGTCCTGAGCAGCAACGCTTCTACACGTTTCTGCGAAGGGGAACTTTATTCCTTAGAAAGGAGGTGTCTGGTGAATGACAACTGTAGTCCCAATCGAGGTGGTGCCGCCTATTGACGGCCGGCGGGCTGTCCAGCTGGCAGCCACCGTCTCAAATTGGATCGCCAGATCTGTTTGAGAAACAAGCGACGGCCCTGGGTAACGTGCAACGTTACCCAAGGCCGTTTTCCTTGCGCTGCAGCGGCCACCATCCACGCATGCCGTCTATTTCGCGGCCGGATACAGGGCCTTGCCGTCGGTTGCGGTATACGCCCGAGCCTGGTCGCCGTCGCAGTTTCGAAACGGATAGCGTGGTTGCGGATTCATGACGTCCACGATCAACTTCCCGCGATCGTTCAGATGCAGCTCGTTCCAGGCGTGGGGCATCAACTGGCCGCTGCCGATGTTAAGATTTCCTCGCACCAGAGCAACGTCCAGTCCCGCCTCGTCCGCCATCAGCTTAAACAGAAGCGACCGATGCCGACAAACGCTGCCATCAAACACCAGGGTCGCGTCTCCGATCAGCAATCCAAGCGATTCGTATTCTCCGTCCAACAGCATACTGCCCGGTAGACTGAAACGACGTCCATCCGATGGTGTCATGAGCTTGTCGACGTAGCGAGCAATCAGCTGAGCTCGCAGCAACGGTGGCCTCTTTGCGACTTCCTGCGAACCGGCAAATGCCAAGTGCAGCCGTAGTTCCGCGTCGCGGGTACGATCCACGACGATAATTTCCCGATGAGACTTCAGCTGATTCCTGTCCCCTGATGTAGTGCTGCGTCCACCGTCTGCAAAGCCGTCCGGCAGAGAAATTCCGGGAGGCACGTAATGCTGCTGCAGGTACATGTCCGAAACGTGCTGTGCCGTAGCAGAAAGTGTCACCGGGCGAGGCGTGTTGTCCTGACTATAGATTCGCATGGCCAGGTCAAAACGAATGTCGCTGCTTTCCGGATATGCCTGATGGACCTCCACGGCAACAATGTTTCTGCCCTGTCGGAATTTCGCTGCCGCTACAGCGTAGCGGTGGTACTGCAGTTCGTCGGCCCCGGCAACGATGCGGCTGGCCAGCGTCCGGTTCGTGACCGCCCCCGCAACCATGTTGTGCCTCACCACTTCTTCGCCATTCAGGTAGACGACCGCACCATCGTCCGCACACAACAGCAGCATGGCCGAAGTCGCGGGCACTGCCGGCAGCGTAAATCGTGCCGAAAATAGGTCGTGATATATTTGCTGTTGCGATCTCCAAATTCGACAAGTGTCCGGAATGCCCCGCCTCCGTACCCCAGCGGCGCAGCTCCGACACGCCACTTCGAATCATCGAAGTCCCGTAACCGCCAACGTTCGTCGGCGCTCGTTCCGTCATCGAGAAACTTCCAGACACTGCGATTGGCTCCCCCCACAACGTGATCGAAGCCATGCACGCGGCCGCAAGTGGCCGCTATCATGCTGAGAATCACCATACTCATACGCAGGCCCGTCGGACCAAACCGTATCTGTTTTGACTTCTTCATGTGGCAGCCCGATCGTGATCGTTGTTCCGAAGACCAGTCCCTCAACGGCGTCAGCATATCACGATTCACGGTTCTAATGCTTTGGCACGGCATAATTTCAGGGTAGCGGAACTCGCGAAGAGTTTCGGCGCCGCCCCAGTTCATCGAAAGTCCTGGCGACTTCCGCCAGGAGGCTGTCCGGCTACCTGAAACAGTGAGCCGCAAGGCGCCAGCCGCGGGTGAAAGCACTGCCAATAACCGGCGGCTAGCGCCGTGCCGCTCACAAGAACCGACGTATCCGGACACGCTGCTACGTAACGAACCCCAATTTCAGATGTTTACAAAGCACTATTCGTCGCGCTGAGTTTCCACCATCTTCAAGAATGATTCCCAGCCGTCAAGTTGTTGTTTCGAAAGGGACACCGGTCTCCCTACTCTGGCATGATGGCGCACTGCTCTGAGCCAACGCCGAGTTTTTCGCGGCAGTGCCGTCTTTTCGTTGACGACCAGTCCCAGTACCTGCTGACGTTGATTCTGACGCAGGATTTTCAACTTCGCCCCGCCATGCATTGTGTAGCCGTAACTCTTCAGAATCCTGCGCACCACCTGAGTCAATCCGCGCACGACTCGCCCCCGTCGGATATCAAACGACATCGTGATGTCGTCCGCGTACCGCGAGTAAGCTCCGTTGTGTCGGCGGGCCAGACGCAGTAACGCTTCGTCCAGCGGCGCGTTGACCAGGTTGCTGAGTTTCGGACTCGTCGGGGCGCCCTGCGGAAGATGGCCGTTGTACGTTGTCAGCCTTTGCAGCACCTCGGCACTTGCGGCGTCCCAGCCGATTCTCTGAAAGTATTCGAGAATTCGTGCGGCTGTCGTCGATTCAAAAAAACGACGAATGTCCATTTTGACAACAACCAATCGACCCTCGTGCGGCGTCGCTGCATCAACAATGGATGTTCCCGGCTCGAAGCCGCAGGCGAACGGATGAACGTCCAACGCCGTCAGCAGCCGTCGCAGAATCGTCCGCTGGAGTTTCTTTGTTTCTTCATTGGGAATCTCCAATCGACGCACGCCGCCACGTGGTTTGGGAATTTCTGCGATGCGATAACCGGTTTCAAAACGCTCCAGCACGGCGCGGGATACCCCCAGACGCCTGCTGAGTTCACTGAGATCGTACTGAGGAAGCGGCGACGAACGACCACGTTCCGGCGGAAGCGGATGTGGCGTGCCGCGATCATGTCCATGGGCGGCACGGCGCCGTGTGGCGGCCACCAGACCGAACAAAACAACAGCCGCCGCGGAGATCGCCAGACCGATGAGAACAGGGACGGAAAACATGTGACGTCAGAATCTCGCTGGTGGAACACCGCCCGCTTTCTGGTTGCAGCGGGCAAGTCATTAATGGCGTACAAATTGTGTCAGAACAGCAGCTCACATTTCGTCGACGCAGTGTGACCCGACGAAAAAATAGGCGAGGCCGAAGCCTCGCCAGTCCTGCCCAACGATCGAAGATCGTTGCCGAAAGGTTTCCGGACACACGTGGTGTCCCGGCTGACGAAACATCAGCCCGTGCAAAAGCACCGCCAGGACTGATCGTAGGTTCCCACAGAAGCTCCAGCCAAGTCAATGGCATCACAGATGCCTCGGGACACAGAAGGGAACGGGGACGGCTGCTGACGTGCGGTGGTCTGATGACTATCGCTGTGTGCTATTTTGCGAGTGAAGAGCGTTCGCCGATTTCGTTGTTGCGGACGTATGGTCGTGCTCGAAGATCAGAGATTGGGTGACACCGGCCACACGGATCGTCACAAGATTCGTTTGGTCAGGCTGTATGTCACACAGCACAGTGTCACGGACTCTGACCGTGCGCTCACCGAATCGGCCGGTCGTTTCGAAGCGGCTTTTCGCCCCATCGTGTCGGACAAACAACTCGTTCCACGTCCCCACCTTCTGCGGCATTGCCGATTGCCCGGCGTTTTGCTCGCTGAAGAAAGCTGTATTTCGCCCCTCTGCGACGGGTTCTGCTTCAAAATACAACCAGACATCGTGCAGTTCCAGCTCCATTCCGACCCAACGCAGACGGCACTCCTGGTTCTCCGTGAATGTGACACAGAAGTTTTCGGTCAGATATTCCAGAATGGCAGCGGCGGGGCTGCCGGTGTGCAGCCGCATTCGTTTTCCCTGTTTTGCGGAGATCGCGTCCTGCAGATCAGCGATACGCAGCTTCATAGCGATCTCAAACCGCTGCGAATTCTCGTTCCACTCCGCTTCGGTCACCGACGTGTGCGAAGAGTGAGCTTCCGCAGCTGGGGCCGCTATCAAAAAAAGGACGGCAACGGACAGTCGAAACGACATCACCATCACTCTTTTTCCTTTGCACCGTCAGTCTTCGACTTCTTTTTGTCGTCCGCCTTTTTGTCATCGGGCTTGTCGTCATCCGCCTTCTTGCCCAGCCCCGCTTTTTGCATCTCGTTCTTCGTCTTGCCTTCCTTGTACAGCTTGAAACGACTTCTGTGAATTTGCGGCGGAAAGTGGTTATTGGAAGTGTCGACGTCGGCCGTTTCCAGATGAGGATCCAGTTCCACTGACGTGATGGGTTTCTTCGACATGATCAGGCGTGATGTCTTCAGTGAGTTCTTCACCCACACTTCGGCCGGCAGACGAATCTCACGCGTGGTCTTGTCGTTATGAGTCACCTTCAGAATCACGGGCATCACCAGGCCGCCCTTGTTTTCAAGGTCAACGATATAGAAGTGCGTCTTCAGGCCCAGCAGCCGACGCTGTTCCGGCTTCAGATCCTTCAGGTACTTCTGGAATTTCTTCTTTTCGTCCTCGGTGACGGCCAGGGCGTCGTAGCTGTTGTAGAAATCTTTCAGCTCAGGGAATTTTTCCACGCGCTTCGGCAGAGGCTTGTTGCGTTTCTGTGAGAGCGTCTCCGGCTCATCGTCGCGTTCCTGACGTTGGATCCTGCTGTTGCTGGCCGGATCACCGTTGTCGATTTGATAGTGGCGCACGTTGCTGACAGCGATGTCGACGTGATCCGTACTGTAGAACCAGCCACGCCAGAACCAGTCCAGATCGACGCCGGACGCATCTTCGAGTGAGCGAAAGAAATCCGCCGGATAAGGCCGCTTGAACATCCAGCGACGTGAGTATTCCTCGAAAGCGAAATCAAACAGTTCGCGACCAAGAATCGTTTCGCGAAGAATGTTCAGAGCTGTGGCCGGCTTGGAATAACCGTTGGGGCCGAATTGCAGCAGCGATTCCGAATTCGTCATAAGAGGAACTTGATTGGTGCTTCTCATGTAGCTGGTGATTTTTGCGGGCTCTCCCCTGCGGCTAGGATATTTCTCCTCCCACTCGACCTCGCTAAGGTACTGCAGAAACGTATTCATCCCCTCGTCCATCCACGTCCATTGTCGTTCGTCGGTGTTCACGATCATCGGAAAATAGTTGTGCCCGACTTCGTGAATGATGACGGAAATCAAGGCGTACTTCGTGCGTTTGGAATACGTGCCGTCTTCTTCCGGTCGAGGCCCGTTGAAACAGATCATCGGGTACTCCATCCCGTAGACGGGACCGTTCACAGATATTGCGACCGGATACGGATAATGAAACGTGTACTTCGAATAAACCTTCAGTGTGTGCACGATGGCATGGGTTGAGTACTTGCTCCACAACGGTTCGGCTTCGTTCGGGAAATACGACATGGCCATAACCTTGTTGCCACCGCTGTTATGTCCGACGGCATCCCAGATGAATTTTCTCGAGCTGGCGAATGCGAAATCCCGCACGTTCTGAGCTTTGAAAACCCACGTCTTCTTGTCCTTTGCTTTCGTCTTCTGATTTTCCAACGCTTCTTCAGGTGTCACGATGAAGACAGGTTCCTCCGCCGACCGAGCTTTCTTCAGCCGACTTCGTTGATCGCTGGAAAGCACATCCGCCGAATTCTGCAATGCTCCCGTTGACGCCACGATGTGGTCCGATGGAACGGTCAGACGGACGACGTAGTCGCCGAACTCCAATGCAAATTCACCCCGCCCAAGAAACTCTTTGTGTTGCCAGCCAGCCGCATCTGAGTAGGTGCACAGCCGAGGAAACCACTGAGCGATTTCGTAGATGTTGTTGCCATCCTTTTCGAAGTGTTCAAAGCCGCCGCGTCCGCCGATGATCGTTGCGTTCGGAATCCTGTATTCCCAGCGAACTTTGAAGCCGACGGTTTCCCCCGACACCAGCGGCTGTGGCAAATCCACGCGCATGTTGCTGCCGACGACCTGGTGGTTCAGCTTGCGGTTGTTGCTGGCGTCCGTGACGGACGTGATCTTTGTGCCACCTGGAAATTTGTCCGCCTTTAGCCAGCCGTCAAGTTGCTTGAACCCGACTCGGCCGCTCAGCGAAGGAGCCGTTCGATGGCGATTTGCCGCAGAGTCAGGATGAAATCGATTGGCGTCCAGCTGCAGCCAAAGATATCTCAGAGTGTCGGGCGAATTGTTGACGTACGAAATCACTTCCGTCCCGGTAATCCGCTGCGTGTCATCGTGCAGTTCGACATCAATGTCGTAATCGACCTTCTGTTGCCAGTAGGCGTGGCCTGGCGCACCGGATGCCGTGCGGTAGGAATTCGCCGTCGGCAGGACCTCGTCCAGTTGGCGGAAAGCGTCGGGGGCAGGATTTTTGCGATTGACGACGACCTGGCTGACGCCGATATCCGGGGTCAGACAAAGAAATGTCAAGAAGGCTGCAAACAACGTCAGACTGCCAGAACGACTTTTCGAAAACATACGGTAGACCCTCAATATCTCCGACATCTCAGAACCTGCAAATCACCACGGAGCGTGCAGGCTGCCTCGTTTTAAGATACCGTTTCTCGGTAAAAGAGCAAACGGGAGATGTCGTGCCGGCAGTGATTCAGCACAGGTGCATGGTTGACCGACCGTCAGGTCGCCGCTTTCCCTTGGATCTGCACAAGCGGGGAGACTTTCCTGATCCGCACAGCGACCGGAACCGGAATCCGGCGGACGGGCTGAGGTGACGGGGGAATGGCCCGTGCTGGAAAGAACACAGCGGCCATCAGCCCGGGTCACTCCGGCATCAGAATTTCCAGCATTCGAACAACCCGACGTCCGGATGTTCTGCGACACCGAACGGTGCGGCATTTACGGTGCCCACCTGAATCCTTCCATTTCTGATTTTCAGCGTCGGGAAGCCGGGTTCTGCCAATTCGTATAGGTCCGGATGATTGCGCAACACCTTCTGCTGTTCTGATTGCGGCAGCATACTCAGTCCACGGAAATAGTGGTGACCGTTGCGTTCGACATGATCAACGCCCACACACGCCGCTACGGCCAGATCCTGCAACAAAGCCACCGGTCCGACATTTGTCAGGTCTTCGGCCGACAGCAGTGCCGTTTGTTGCTTCTGTTGACGGTGGTAGACGTCTGCGGCATTCAGGATGCTCTTCATCACTCCCTTGCAGTTCTTGTGACTTGTTCCCGCATATCCGCAGGACACAGCTGTGGGAAAGCTGGAGAGTTCCGCATCCGATTCGTCGATGATCATTGACGGCGAGTTAATCCACCCAGCGTCCAGACCCAACTGCTGACTGAGCGCAAAGTCGCGATGAATCGGCTGTTCAACGAACAGCAGAGCGCTGCTGAAAAATGAACGCAGCACAGGGTCCGCCTGATAAGTATTCCAGTGTTCCTGAAAGTCTTCAACACGGTGAAAGTTTTCATTCCCGTCGAGCGTAAATCTGGCCTCGGCGGCCACCTCGTTGCCGATGATTTCCGCAAGCAGACGCAATCGATCGATATCGTGCGGTAGATCTCCGGTCAACTTGACTTTGAAGTGCGTCATTCCGTACTGGCGAATGATCGTTTCCAGCGAGTGTGGTAGTCCATCGTTGATTTGATCCGACGCATTGATGTCTCCGTCCGTCAATGGGTCTGTCAGCCCGATCGTGTGTCGCACGATCAATTCATTTGTTGGCTTTGCGGCCAGAAAGTCCGCCGGAACGACTCCGGCCAGTTGTCCACGAAGCAGACCTGCATCCAGCTCCAGAAGATTGCGAATCAGGACGGTGTGGAGAGGATGTTCGACAGCTCGACAGACAGCGTCCAACACTGCGCGTTCCAGCAGGCTGGCACCAAAGCTGGACAGCAGCGGCGGGATGTGTTCGGAAACCGCCCAGCGGTGTTGTTGTTCGTATTGGCAGCGCCACCATTCGAAGAAGCTGTTGCGCGGGCCGATTTCCAGGGACGTATCAGCGGCGTGGCGAATCACACGCAGCATCTCCGGCAGATCTTCCTCGAACGTAGTGTCGGGGTTCTTGGTGAACCACTTCGGTGGCAGTCCGTCGGCACTCATGCCAATGGACTCTTTTCCATCGATGTCGACGACAGCGCGCACAAACAGGTGTGGCAGTTCCGTCATGCTGGCAATGCCGTAGCAAAATGGAAATCGTGTCTTCATCGGCAGACGATAGAAGTCGACACTCCGGACGTTGATTCTCATAAAACCGATTCTGGTACGGATTGACCGCGTCGACAACAGATAGCGCCGTCTAAATTGGAAAAGGCGCAGTTACCTTGCGAGCCCGGCACGTGAGTGCCCGGATTGTGATTGCCTGCCACTTCGAGCACACTTAATGCGAAGATCGTTACAACCGATCCGAACGCGTCGCTGGCATTGGCTGGGTGTCACCTGCGTTCGCATCAGGGGACTGACGTCCCCCGCTCGCCAGGGAAATTTCCGGGGCGGCACTGTCGAAAATTCACGCGCTGTGCTCGGGCCTCCCGACCGCGCACATGGTCCGACCGTCTCCATCATTCCGACAACCTGGTGGGACCTGATGAACAGCAATGGCTCCGATGCATCTTTCCCCTCCCCAGGATCTCATCGTACCGCAGATCTGATTTGGTTTATCGCGGTGATTGTTTAACGTCTGTTCGTGCTTCTTGTGGCAAGGCATCAATCCCAGTCCCAGGGTTCTCACAGGTAGTCATGCACGATCGCTGGCAACAGGTGGCTGCTACCGATCGGCGGTCCAATGATTGCCCAGAACAAACGCGGAATGGACGCTCCGTCAGAGACAAACCCGGCTGGCACGACGACGCGAAACTCTACACCCTGCATCAACCAGATGTTTTGGTACAACGGTTCGTCGAGTTGAATTCGACCGTCGGGGAGTGGAGTGAACATCACAGTGCCTGGAAAACCGGTTTAGAACTATCGGTTTCGGCACTGCATAAGAATGCAGCTTCAACCCTTGAAGGGGTAGCTGACGTCTGGGCGTTTGAAGATTAGCAGAGGAAGGTGGACTGTCAACACGAAATGTCGGGCAAGTGCGGCCC
>JAPYTO010000141.1 GCA_029941865.1 Fuerstiella sp.
CAGCAGAACAGTGGCTGGTTTCGCTTTGATCACAGCCAGCACAGGCTGACCAGTTTTGGCACTTATCACAGTACGAATCCGTGGGGCGTCACGTTTGATGACTGGGGACAGCACATGGCCAGTCACCCGATTTACGCGGCCGCATTTCATTCGCTGGATCCGCTGTATCCTCAGCAGCATCCCCGGCCCGCCGGGCTGCAGGCGTATTCGGGCACGTGCGGTCAGGAACTGGTGGACTTCGCGACCTTTCCGGACGAACTGCAGGGCCACTTCATCAAGGCTCGCTACAAACCGACAAATCGCATTGAGATTCTGAAATGGAAGGAAGGTCCGTTTGGGTTCGAAGAAGAATACGTCAGCGATTTGATCTTCTCCCGGAACCTGAGTTTCATTCCTGTTGATCTGCGTTATGGTCCGCGCGGAGCCATGTACGTCTGTGACTGGTACAACCCTGTGAAGGGGCACGCTCAGTATTCGCTGCGAGATGAACGTCGCGACCGGCATTCCGGTCGCATCTGGCGCATCACTGCAAAGGGACGACCGTTGCAACAGCTGCCCAAAATCGCCGATGCCAGCGTGGCAGAGCTGCTGGACCTGCTGAAACGTCCTGAGTACCGCGTTCGATATCTGGCGAAACGTGAACTGCGTGAACGAAACCCAGAGCAGGTCCGAGTGGCTCTGGACCAGTGGGTTCATCATCGCACCGATCCACGACAGCGACATCATCAGCTTGAGGCTCTTTGGCTGTATCGCAACATCGGAGCGAACGGACGGGTCGCTCCGACCGACGCCGGGCGGCCAGAAGTGGCCGTTGAGTCTCTGACGCGCGCGGCTCGAGCAAATGACAGAGGGCTGCAGCCTCCGTCGCCCGCTGCCCCCGATGATCGCAGGTCCAACGGCACTTTTCTGCTGCGAACTCTGTTGAGCTGTGAGGAACACATGGCTCGGGCTGCAGCCGTGGAGCAAATTCGATACTGGCACCCGGAACTTCCGGACGTGAATGAATTGTTATTGAAAGCGGCCAACGATGAAAACGGAATCGTCCGAATGCAGGCGGCAATCGCGTGCAGTTACGTGGGCACACGAGAGGCCCTCGACATAGTGCTGCAGACATTGAACCACCCTGCCGAAAAACACGTCGCCTATGCCATTCAATGTTCGCTGGGTTCACACACACTGCGGCGACATTGGGAGGGCAATCCCAACTACAACATCGGCCGGATGCTGAAACGCCTGGAACGCAGCAGTGAACTGAAGGAGCCGACTCCCAGCGCTGCACAAGCCCAATTTGATTCTCAGAAGAATCTGAAGACCGTCCGTATTTCGTGCCTGCCGGAGCGCATGTTGTACACGGTTAATCAGTTTGCAGTAACCACCGGACAGCCGGTCAAGATCGTGTTCACGAATCCGGACGCCACGGATCACAACCTTGTGATTGTAAAGCCGGGCGCATTGGCGGAAGTCGGTATGGCGGCCAATGCGATGGCTCGCGATCCGAAGAACGCCAACTCTGATTTCATCCCGAGTTCAAAGCAGGATCTGATTCTGCAGGCGTCTCCGATGATCGGACCGACCCGCAAGTCACAGGTTCACGTCATGCGATTCAATGCTCCGACAGAAGCGGGCATTTATCCGTTTGTGTGTACGTTTCCAGGGCACTGGATCGTGATGAAGGGCGATATTGTCGTTGCCAACGATCTGTCAGAAGTGGATGCAATGCTGGCCGCGCGTAAACCCGCCATTGTGAAGGAATGGAAGCTGGCAGACTTTGAAGACGTGAAAGTCAAAGATGACGAAGAAACGATGATGAAGGGAATGCAGGCCTTTGTGAAAGCTCGCTGCAATCAGTGCCACGTTGTGGCTGGTCACGGGATCAACCTTGGACCGGAGCTTACGGACGTGGCCAAACGCTTTAAAGGCGAAAAGCTGCTGCAGCAGATTCTCGACCCTTCGTCTGAGATTAACAAAAAGTATCAGAACCATCAGTTCGTGCTGGAGAGTGGCAAAATGGTGGCCGGCGTCATCGTTCAGGAAAGCCCGGCGGAGTTCAAAGTGGTCACCAACCTGCTGAATCCCAACGCCTTTGTTCGCGTCAATCGGAAGGAAATCGAAGAGCAGATTCCGTCAAAGATATCTGCGATGCCCAACGGACTGGCAAACGTTCTGACACAGGCGGAGATTCTGGACATGGTGAGCTTTCTGCAGCACGGGGGTTACAAGCTGCCAGCACACCTGAAGCACGCCCATGAACACACAGAGCACGGCAACTAGACCATGCTTCAACACCAGAAGGCCCGGTATCTTCAGGATGCAGAAGATCAATCCACGGCGTCCGTGACGTGCGAAAACACGGATGGGCGGATTGGTAAGTGTCCGTGATTTCCACGCGCCAAGGGACATTTAGAGGTACACAACCCAGGGATTGATCTGGATTCGACCGGCAATCTGCATCACCAGTGAATGACGCAGTCAGGAAGCTCCGCTTGTAGTTTTTCAACGCCGTGCTGCGTTACTCTCGTGGCATTAAGCATCAATTGGCGAAGGTCGGTTAACTGTGTCAGATGGCCCAATCCCCGATCGCTGACAATCGTTCCGGCGACGCTGAGCGTTTGCAGTTTTTTTAACTGACTCAGATGTGCGAGTCCGTCGTCGTCGATCCGTGCCAGCGCCACGCAGAGAACCTCAAGGCCCGTATTCGAAAGTCGCGTGTGATCTGCAATCAGCGATTTTAAACGGTTTTCACGGCCCAGAACCCGCAATGCTTCGTCGGAAATCCGCGTTCCGGTCAGATTGATTGATTCCAGACGCTGCAGATTCGCCATGTGCTTCAGACCGGCGTCGGTGACGCGGGTGCCCAACAGGTCCAGCTGTTCAAGACCATGGATTTCTGCAACATACCGCAGCCCGTCGTCGGTGACGCGGCTTCTGCTCAGGTCCAGCCGTGAGAGGTTTGGCAATTCAGCAAGGTGCCGCACGGTTGCGTCCGTGGTCTGTAGTCCTCCGAGGCCAAGAATTCTAAGAGCCGGCAGATTCTTCAGGTGCTGCAATCCCTCTCCTGTGACGCGGTCCGCACTCAGGTCCAGCGCGACCAGTGACTTGAGTTTGACGAGATGTTGCAGGCCTTCGTCACTAATATCGGTGTGGCTGATATCCAGCATGCGCAGTGTGGTCAAGGGGCCCAGCTGTCGGAGATCTGCATCGCGAATTCGCCGTTTGCTAAGTGAAACTCGAACTACCGTTTTCGATTCCGGATCGAGACCGATTGTTGCGTTCCATGCCCGAATTCGGGCGACGGCCTGTTCTTCGTCGGCATACAGACTTCGCGGCACGGTCAGCAGCAAAGCGGCGACCACTCCGCAGACCGAGTTGAAGACGGCCGCTCTGATTCGGAACTTCATGGCACCTGCCCCGTGAGCGCCAGATTCAGATTCTTTTCTGCCGCAGCGTTGTTGGGATCGATAAGGACGGCCTTCCTGAGTTGACTGACACCCTGCTGTTGAAAACCCATGCGCAGCAATGCGAGGCCAAGGTAATGGCATCCGTCGGAAAAATCGGGTTGGATTTGCACGGTTGCCTGAAAGTGCTGAGCCGCCGCCTGCAGTTTGTTTTCGTCAAGATACAGAAGACCAAGGGTCATGTGAGCCGCACAGCGCGAACAAGATGGTCGGCCGCGAGTTTTCTTCGATTCAGCTGCCTGAACGCGTTGCCCAGGTTGGTGTGCGCTTCTGCCCAGTCCGGACGCATGCGCACGGCTTCCAGCAGATGCCGCAGTGCTTCTTTCGGTCGCTCGTCCTGCAAATGGCCGGCCCCGACATCGAAGAACATAGAAGCCAGCTCAGCACGGTCGTCCGTCGGCACGTTGTGCCTCGACATGACGTCTGCCGCCAGACCTCCAAACCGCAAAGCATCTTCCATGATTCCACGTTTTCTGAACTCCATTGTGAGAGCGATCAGCACCTGGCCTGATTCATTCGGTTCGTTGATCCATCGGCCGGGCAGTGGCTGAAGTTGATTCTGAGCGGCATTGCCGCCCGCTTCAAGATCGCGGACATCTGCTAACAGCTGCGCGACGGTAACTCGGCCTGTATAGATGATCGACAGGCGCCCGAACCGGTCGATCAGGAAACTGGCCGGTAGCTGCCCTGATACGCTGCGGAGAGAAAGCAGAGCTTCCTGCATGGCATCCAGCTTTTCAAGCAGGACCGAATCTGCCGTCCCGGAACGAAACGGAAACGCAAGTTTTTCCGAGATCAGTGTTTTGGCTTTCGCCAGTACGGAACTATTTTCGTCTGAGACCGCTTCGACATTCAATGCGACAATGTCGAGTCCCAGTGCTTTCAGCTCATCCTGTTTCTCAACGAACTCCTTCAATTCCGCCAGACACGGTGCGCACCATGTTGCCCACAGGTTGACCAGCACCGGACCGTCCGACAGACCGGGGATTTCAGCGGTCGTCCCGTCGAAGGTCTGATACTGCAGATTTGCCATGGGAACGCGGTCCCTGAGAACAACCCGCTGGGCTCGTTCAGCCTTCACGGTGTCCAGCCGGGACGTCGCAAGCGCAACTGTTCGCTCGGGCGGCGTCCATACCTGCACGGCATTCTGTCCCTGAACAATTCGAAAGTGTTGATCGACGACAGCTCCGGAGAACTGCTGGACATCGCCTGACGGCCATCTCACGATGACGGAATCGATAGCCTGCTTCGTGCCCAGGCCGAAGTGAATCCATTTTCCCGCCTGCGACAGATAGCCGTCACCCGCATGCAGCGTGCGGATCAGAATCTCGTCTCCGCAATGCACTTCAATGCGCGCGCCAATGGCATCGCGGTTACACGTCGTGCCCTGCAGCCGAAAGGCAACGAAGTGATGCCCGTCCGTGCCGTTGTTGCGGACGAATCGCAGCGTGGGACCAGTGCGGGCTGACAACCATAGATCCAGATCACCATCGTGGTCCCAGTCGACCGGAGCCAGACAGCGTCCGTCGTCCAGGAAATCGAGTCCTGACACTGCAGACACGTTTGCAAAGCGAGTTTGGCCGGTGTTCAGAAAGCAGCAGTTGCGTTCGTGACCGCTCCATGAACCGCCGGCCTGAATCAGGTTCATGATCTCTGTCCAGCCAGCTTGATAGGCATCAACAGTGGCATTGTCTTCGGGTGATGTGGGCGAATGCGACAGGACCTGCCGCCAGAAAAAACTTCACAGGTCTTTCGTCTGATGCCCGGTCACAAATCCGTTCGCCACGACCAGGTCTTCCCATCCATCGTTGTTGATGTCAACGAATCGGGAAGCCCACGCCCAGCGACCAACCGTCACACCGGCGTCAACGCTGACATGCCTGCCGCCATATCCTCTACGCCGGCTTCCGGTGCAATGTCCGTAAACCTGCCATGGTCGTTGCGATAGAGATTGTTTCTGCCAAAGTCGTTCGCGACGTACAGATCCATGTCGCCATCATCGTCGAAGTCTTCCCAACTGGCGGCAAAACTCCACCGGCGATTGTTTACTGCCAGCCCCGATTCTTCAGTGACATCGACAAACGTCCAGTTTCCGTCGTTGCGCAGAAGAACATTTGCGCCGCCGTTATTTGCGTCGTGATAGACATCGGGAGCACTACGCAGCCGATCGCCGTAGTTGACGACGTAGACATCCAGATCGCCATCACCGTCGTAGTCAGCCACGGAAAGTGATCCCGGATCTCCGGTCGGAACGGCGCACATTTCTGTAAAGTGAGCTGCTCCATCGTTCTCCATGAAGACGATGACCTGTTCCAGGACGGCAATCAGATCCTGATCCGCATCATTATCAAGGTCAACCAGCAGGACGCCGCGAGTTCTGTTCAGCAGATCCACGCCTGCGTCGGCGGCCGCATCGGTGACAGTGCCGTCTGCGTTCTGCAGATACAGACGATTGGGCAGTCCGGCGGGCTGGCCCGCGTACAGGTCATCCAGACCATCGTTGTTGACGTCGCCCACAGCGATTCCGTGATGCCCAAACGGATACACACCGTACTGCTTCTGAAACAGGCTCCGCCAGTAGTCGATCCCCGGCAACAGCTGTTGTCGAAACGTTGGTTCGTTCCTGAAAACGGACTCCGTGCAGTCAGAAAAAGTGTGTCCCTCCGGAGACGACTGCAACACCTCTTTGTATTCCAGGAGCGACACCTGCCGCAACTGCACCGTGCCTGCTGAGTTTTCGCCGGGAATTCTGTTCCAGATACAGTTCCATACGGCGTCCTGCTGAAACGATCCGCCGGGCTGTTCGCCGGCGCGTTGAAAAATGACATCTGTCGACACTTCAGAGGCGGCTATTGTCTGCACGCTGATGATTTTGAACTTGCTGTGAATACGCCCGGCGTCAGCAAGCGGTTCAGACATCTTTCGCAGCGATTCCGCAAACGCCTCCGCACCGCGACTGCTGCCGCCGGACCTGAAGTTCAACCCTCGTCGCACCGTCATTGAGACGGTGCGAAATCGATCGTCAAACTCCCGCGGGCGCAATGTGGTGGATTCCACGTCGGGAACGACCATGCTGGAAAGGGAATCACTGGTGATGGCGCCGGGGTCATCAAGTAACTGCCCAAGTTGCTTCAGCTGGGATTCGGCCGCGGCGGAAAACTGCTCGGATTCCCATTCTGTATCCGAATCATTGACCGCATCGACGACCGGAATATCCTGTGACCCGTCCGGCGGTGGATCCACTCCCAACTCACGATTTTTTTACGTCAGACAGAACCAGCAGTACAGCTGCCAGTCCGCCGCCGCTGACGAGCAGCAGCAACAAAGGCAACAGCCGGTTTTTCTTTGGTGCTGGATTGGTCTGAGACGTTTTGATGTTCATGTACGAGACGGCTGCGCTCAATGATTCAAGTGTGCGTTCAATGTGACAAATCAGGTGCTTCCGGAGAGACTGAAGATGCAACGTTTCCGGCCCGTTCTTCTGATCCCCGCCAGCGGGCCCCGCCTACTGACCGGCGCTGTCTTCCGTGATTTCGACCAACTGGTTTGGCATAATGGGGCCGTCCAGCGTCTGTTGCTCACCGGACGGCCAGATCACCGTGATCCGTTCTGCGGAGGTACTGTCTCCCAGACCAAAATACAGTGGCATGATGCTCTGCGAGAGGTAGCCGGACGCGCCATTATTCAGTTGTCGCTGTGCACCGTTTTTTGTCTCGACGACGACCACTGCTCCCAGAGCGTTGCGGCTGGATGTGGTGCCCACCAGCATCACTTTCAGATAGCTGGCCTTGTTTTCGTCGTTCAGGTTGCTTCTGAAAACCTGCGGGTGCGTATTGAATTCGTTCGTCACGATGTCCAGGTCGCCATCGTTATCAAAGTCGATGACGGCACAGGATCTCGTGCCCGTCGCCGACCAGATCACGTGTGTTCCGTCGCGACCCTGCCTGAGTTTGTTCTCCGAATCAGCGCCGGAAAAGTCCACCGAAAACCACGGTGCAATCATCTCTGAACGCTTTCTCGGTTCGATTCCAACGGTGAACTGTGCGTCCAGGAACCGTTCTCCGTTCGAATTCAGCAACAGAGAATTGGTACTGTACCGATACGGAAAACACATGCTTGAGCAGAGGAAGGCATCCTGGTAACCGTCTGCGTCAAAGTCACCGTAGCTCAATCCCCACGGCCAGTAATTCTCTGCACCAATGCTGTCTGACACTTCTTCAAACCGGCCGCTGTCAGTCTGTTTGTAAAATGCGTTGCCGTAGATACTTCGTCCTTCGCTCTTCAGGAACGTTTCCGGCCATGTCATGTCCGACTTTTCTTTTTCCAACTCCGGGCCGATGTCTTTGCTCATGTCCGAATGCATGTCGGTCAGATACAGATCGAACAATCCGTTGTTGTCAAAGTCGAAGACGGAAGCGCCCATGGTTCCCCATGGCGTTGCTTTGAAGAACTCCGTTGTCTGATCCGAGAACGTCTGCCCTTCTTGATTGATGTACAGACGATCGTGTCCCTGCATGTTACAAACGTACAGGTCCGGCCAATGATCATTGTTGGCATCAAAGACGATCGCATCGCCCGACCAGCTGGAGTCGTTCTCCATGCCGACGGATGACGTCACGTCTTCAAACCGGTTCTTTCCCATATTCCGATAAAGCACGGAGTGTTCTGACAGTTCCGGTACAAGGTGACCGGAAAACGCATCGCCGCGACCGACGAAGTACTTCACTTCAGTATCCGGCTGCGAATTGCAAAGATCGCGTCTGACGAGGACATGCTCCTCTGTGGTGAATTTTCCGACGTTGCAGAGATACAAGTCCGCCAGACCATCGCGGTCATAATCAAAAAATGTGCCCTTGGATGAGTGCCCGGAGTACGCCAGGCCGGAATCGGCGGTGATGTCCGTGAACCGCCCGCTTCCGTCATTCTGCAGAAAAACATTTCCATTTCGAATCGTGGTCACGAACAGGTCAGCGTCACCGTCGTTATCCGTGTCGCAGAAGGACGCCGCCACGCAGACCCGATCTGCCAGACCAACGCCGGCGCTGTCCGTTACATTCTCAAAGCGTCCATCTCCAGTGCAACGCCACAGTTCGTTGGGGCCGACCTGCGACACGAAATAAAGATCCAGCAGGCCGTCGTTGTCCACATCTGCAACACTCAGGCTGTTGCCGTGGTCGTAGTGATTGACGAGCAATCTGTGTCGCTGGTCGTCAACGATTTGCGGCACGAACGTGATACCGGTGGATTCGACGCATTCCGTGAACCGCAACGTGGGAATTGCCTGCAGAGCCTTGAGCGCATCCAGCTCCTGCTGTGCAAGCACGTCCAGCCAGTCTGTTTCCAGAATGCCGGCTGGCTGCGCCATGTGGCCGATGTCGCCCGACAGGCCATGACTCTGCAGCATTTGCTCAGCCGGTTCGAATTCGGGCAGAACGGTGTCGATGGCGCTCCACAGCTGCTCAAAGCCCTGTTCCTCAAGTGCGTCAAAATATCCGCGAATCTTTCCGGTCCGGTCGATCAGGGCGAATTTGGATTCATGTGCAATCGGAATCAAGGGGTCACCGGGATTAGGGGCCACCTGCATGCTCAGAGCATCTTTACTGAACGACCAGATCGCATCTTTTTCTCCGGTCAGAAACGACCAGATGTCGGGATTGGCG
Source organism: Fuerstiella sp. (assembly GCA_029941865.1). Lineage (GTDB taxonomy): Bacteria > Planctomycetota > Planctomycetia > Planctomycetales > Planctomycetaceae > Fuerstiella. The sequence continues at coordinate 9,116 of JAPYTO010000141.1, forward strand.
CCATATTCCGAGGCATAGGCCGATAGCACTTCCGGCGTGTCAACCTCCGGCTGGACGGAAATCGAAATCAGCCGAACTGCGCCGGAAGAATCGGCTTTTTCGATGCGATCCTGCAGCGTTTTCATGGCCGCCGATTGACGCGGGCAGGTGCCGGGACACGTCGTGAATATGAAGTTGACGACAACCAGTCTGGAAGCAATTGCGTCCTGTGTGAACTGCTCACCGTCCTGATTGATAAACTCAAAGCTGCCCAGCCGTCGCGCCTGATTGCGACTGATGATTCCGTCAGCCGTTTCGACGTTTCGATCTTCATCGGGATTGCCAACGTCGTTTCCGGCTGTTGGAACCGGGGCGCTGTCGCGGCAGCCGGCGACGACCAACACAATCGCCAGGAGACAGGTTTTGGAAATCATTTTGGTGTTTACGCAGAGGAATCGGGCCGGCGGAATAAGGCGGTCATTATGTGCCATCAGAGTTGCTCCTGTTTGGTGCCGTCACTGACGCGGGGTGGCGTTGGACGATAGCCGACGTCGTGATACCGAGGATTAGTCGGAATGTAGTTTTCGTCAAACTGCGGGTCCTCTGCATTGAGCACGTTGCGCTTGGCAGATACTGTCCCCTGCAGATCCGGGTGTTCAGAATGGAAGAAGCAGCCTTCGACTCCGTCTGCGTGAATGATATCCAGTTCATAAGGATGCCCGGGACGGGACCCGTCAGACGCGTTATTGGAGGCGAAAATCGTGTCTTCGTATCTGCTGTCGTCGCTTCGGTCATCCGCACCATTCCAGTTGTCGACAAACGTGCATCTGCTGACCCATGCAACGGCCGCCGGAAAAACGGTCAATGCTCCTGATCCATGTTCACCATTATAGGACAGCTGATACTGCTGCTCGATTTGCTGCATTCCGTAGTTCGCAATATTTTCAGCAAACAGACAGTTTTCGAGCCGCACGGAACTGCCCTGAAGGACGTCGACGGCAGACCCAGTCGCCGGGCAGCGATTTCGCAGAAAGCGGCAGTCACGAAACACAACGGGTTCCTCACGAAATCCCTGCTGTTCAATCGAAACGGCACCTCCGCAAAGATTCGTTTCATTCTCCACGAATTCAACGTCTTCGAACACAGGAGACGACTTTCCGAATATCTTGACGGCACCGCCGTCCAGGTAGAAGAACAGGCCGTGTTTCAGAACGGACGATCGTTCGCCATATTTCTCAACCGGGACGCCAATCTGGGTGGCAACGCCTTTCGCACCTGTGATCGTCAGGCCCCTGATCATGGTTTTGGACGTGACTCCATCACCGCAGTAAATGACATGACTCACTGCCGCAACATCGGGGTCTTCTGCCGAACGGGCCGATAGAATGACGCCTTCCTGTCCTTCGACAATCACGCCATCGTGCTGTGCTGTCAGCGCCAGCAGGCAAAAGCCTTGCCGGGACGCCTGATAGACTCCGGGCTTCAGAATCAGCTTTCGGATTCCGTCCGCGGCCGCGGCGTCATCCAGTGCACGCTGCAGATTTTCGCCAGGAGCAGCATATACCGGCCCCTGACGCACTGTTGCACGATCATTATTTCCAGTTCCAGAAGAATGCTGACCACAGCCGGACACGAAACAGGCCGACAGGAATGCAAAAGTGAAATAGCGAAAATAATACATCGGACAGAGATCAAGTGACCATAAAAGGGGAAAGAACTGTCATTATCCGGGCGCATCAGGAGTGCCCGTCCTACTTCACGGCTCGCAGAATCAGAGACGCATCATGGTCTGAAAACAGCCTTCCGCATCCCTGCATAATTGTTACCGACCATGTGCCACTGTCCATGGTCAACGACATCGTAGCGGTTGCTCCGGGAAGAACCACAACGGATGTGTTGGTTTCCGGCTGCTGTACAATATACACGTAGTCCGTGCTCGTGAATGTGATGTGGAAAGGTTTGCCTGCTTTCACGGTCGTCTCTGGGTTGCCGTTTTTGATCGATGAACTGTTGTGGGCATTCACTGTCGATTGAAATTGCCCTTCGCGAATTGCGATGCTCAGGCTTTCGGCCAGTTTTACTGTGCGGTCGTTGTTGCCGATTGCACTCACTGCAATCAACAGAGATCCGACAGCAAACAGCACGGCAGCCTGTTTCGCAGTCGCTGTTTCAGGGGGTTTTTGACGGCTTGGTTTCAATGTTCGATTTCGTCTGTTGTTCGGCTGACAGAAGTCTGCTCAACAACTCTAAGTGCTCAGCTGCCTCGGATACCTGACCGGCGGCCTTCAGCGATTTGATCAGATTTTGTCTGGCCGAGTGCAGCAGCGGATTGATGGTCAATACTTCCTTCCATGCTGTGCTGGCTTCCTGCGGCCTGTCCAGACTGTCCAGCAGATCGGCTTTTGACACATGGAGTTCGGAATCCCATGGAGTGAGCTTCAGAGTCCTTTCCAGATACTCCAATGCAGCATCATAGTCATTTTTTGTCTGAAGGATCACGACCAGTGCTTTGAGTGCGGATTCATGGTTGGCATTCAGGCTGATTGTACGCCTGGCAAGCTGTTCGGCGGTCGGAAGATCGCCCAGCTGTATCAGCAGCCATGCGGCGGCGGACAGCATCGCCTGATCATTGACGCCGCCCTTTATGAACGGTGCCAGCAGGTCCATAGCCTCTGCTGCATCGGACTGTGTCCGGGCGGTCTTTGCCAGCACCAGTCCGTACGCTCGCTGGATTTCTTCGTTTGGAACGGGCATCGTGTCTGATTCAAAAACGCCTGGTTCGGCAATTCCCCGGACAGTTGTGTCTGTGTAGGTTCGCCGGACACGGTGATCAGTCTGTGCCGTGTGCGGCACATCACTGGCCGCACTGGCCGGCATGTGGCACTGGATACACGAATCCTGCGGCGAGGCGTGTTGACGTTCGGCGAGCGGCACAGAGCAGCCATCTGCCGGATCCTCATGGCAGGCCAGACATCTTTGGCGATAGAACTGAATTCGTGCATCAGGTGGCGGTAAGCGATGCGGGTCGTGGCAACTGATGCACCCCAGACGACCATCACTTTTGCGGTAACACAGACTTGCTACCATCTGTTCCACTTGACTGACCGCTTTGGAGTCCATGCCCGCGGCGTCCGTTGCCGACTTGTCAACAAATGTCACCCAAATATCAGACAATCGGTCACCGGGACGAAAATCATAGTCAGACCGCATGCTGCGGAGGATTCGGTCGCGGCCGTGAAGGTGGCACTGAAAACAGACGCTGTCCCGACGGATTGGATCAAGGTCTGCCGGATTCACGATGGTGTCGGATTCCGGGGACCTGCCTGAGTCAGACTGAAAGGCCACGTGCCCCTCGCCGGGGCCATGACATTGTTCACAACCGATCGCTGCTTCCAGAAAAATGGGATTCCGAAAGCGGTTCACCGCCGTCGGCAACCGATTTGTCCGTCCTGCATGGCAGACGATGCAGCCGTCGGACATTCTGCGTTCAAATCGCGGGTGATCAGCGGGATCGTAGCCGGGCGAAAGGTCCCACATCTTCTTCTGCGCATACCATGTCAATGGGGCCTGATACAGGCAGCCATTGCGGACGGTCGCAAAAGTATATCCGCGAGTCCCCGAACCGATGGCGAAGTCGATTCTGCAGGATTGCTCATAGATGATGCCGTCCGTGTCACGCATACTTTCAGTCTGGGTCAGCGTGTCCCTGTCCATCTGCGCCGCATAATGGCGAGTCCCGGCCTGAAATGTTGCCGCAGCAGTAACGTCGTCAGTCAGTTGTGTGGGCAGCTTGACGGACTGTCCCATCGGATGCGATGAGAAGTAATCACGGGTGATGTCCTGATGACATGCGGCACACGCTGCGCTGCCAACGTATCTGTCGTTTCGCCTATCATCGTCAGGCCATATCTGGCCCAATTCGGCAGATTCGCGTGTTTCCAGCTCCGGTGATTGTTGGTCCGGAACGCTTGAATGCTCTTTGCCGCAGCCGGGAACAAGCAACGTCCACAGGACAGCCTGTGTCAGCGCAAACCATCTTCCGGCGATATTGACCGACAGAAATGAAAGGCGGTTGGCTGACATCAGGGCTCTTTGATTGTCATGATCCGGTTGAGTTCAACATTCTTCAGCACGGACTGTTTGCCTCCGGGCCATGTGACCGTCACGGTGGCGGTTGGGTTTGTGTCACCCAACCCGAAGAACATTGCCTGTTCATGAGAGGAGCAAAAACTTGTGCCCCCGTAGATGCTGGAAAACCACTTTTGGCCATCGACATCGACTTCAGCGGACGTACCGATCCCCGATCGGTTGGAAACCCTTGCAATGGGTACTATCTTCAGCCAGTTCCCGAGCTTTGACGTGTTCTCGAGGATTTCCAGCGGTTCATTCTGGTGTCCGATGACCAGGTCCAGGTCACCATCGTTGTCATAGTCCCCCATCGCCATTCCGCGACCGACATGTTCTTCGGCAAAGTACGCAGAAGCTTCGCCTGACACGTCATGCCATCGCGATCCGTCAAACGTGAGCAGTTGTGGGCGCTGCATGAAGCCGTCGCCGTCCGCATGCCGCGAGTCAATATGTCCGTTCGCGACTGCCAGGTCCATTTGACCGTCACTGTCGAAGTCGGCCATTACCGTGCCGAATCCCAGCTTAGGGTGGCTGATCGGAAACAGTCCGGTCTGCCCCGACACGTCGAACAGGCCACGTTCCTGCAGGTTTTGATACAGAGTGTTTGATTCACCCGTAAGATGGGTCAGAAACAAATCTGTTGTGCCGCTTCGGTTATAGTCTCCGGCGGCAATGCCCATGCTGGCCTGCATGGCTCCGGCACCGCTGAGTCCGCCGCCCATTGCCAGCGAAGATTCCTCAAATGTACCGTTCCGCTGATTAACAAAGTAGAAGTTGGCAGTTGTATCGTTGGCCACGTAGATGTCCGGCCAGCCGTCGCCGGAAAGATCAGTGACAACCACTCCCAGAGCCTTGTTGCCCTCACCTGAAAGGCCACACTCGTCCGCGGTTGAACGAAATCTGCCATCTCCGAGATTCTCGAAGAATTCGTCCGGCCAGTGCTCAAGCTGACGGGGATGACAAAGCGCCGGTAGCCCGTTTTTCTCGCAGAGCAATGGGTCAAAAGGGTCGTACTTCAGGTAGTTACAAACGTAAAGATCCAGGTCTCCGTCCATGTCTGCATCTGCCCACGCTGCACTGGAACTCCACACATTGGCAGCGACACAGGCGGAAGACGCGACTCGCGTGAATGTGCCGTCGCCACAGTTGTGAAACAGCTGATTGTGCCCGACATTGGTGATGTAGATGTCGGGAAATCCATCGTTGTCAAAATCCGCGATCGTCGTACCCTGACCGTAGTTCCCGTCTTCAACCCCTGCAAGCCCGGTCACCACGGCAAACAGCCCATCGGACCTTTGCCGAAAGAGCTGATCTGAAGCGTTGCCGGACGTGTCGCGCATCGTAGGGTTGCTGCCCTGAACACAAAACAGGTCCTGCATCCCGTCCCGGTCAAGATCAAGCCATCCCACACCACCACCAATGGACTCAACCATAAGCAGTTGGCCGACCGCACCGTTGTCGTAAGTATGGTTGATCTGCCGGAAAGACGCCGCCTGTTTGAATGAGATGTTATGGCGTACCTCGACGTTGCTGTCCGCCTTTATCGCACTCGTGTCTGAATCGACGAGTTGGGTTTCTGTCACGGTGCCAACAGGCTCCAATTCCTGCTGAACCGGGACCTGGGAGGACGTATTCTCCCTGGGCTGCGAAGCGTGCTTTGATGACTCGCTGCATCCGGAGTTGCACATTGCCATCAGGACGATGGCGAAGATCGGGGACCTTACGATCCTCATAGGCAATGCCACACTACACGCTTTCCGACAACAGAAAAACACGGGGCAAGGGGCTCTCGAAGGGTGACGGACCAATAGATACATACGGTCCAGCGCTGTGTCGAGCTAAGAAATTCAATGGAATCTGGCAGGGTTGAGCTTTATTCGATGGCCAACAGCAGGCCCCAAACGAAAAAGGGTTGCCGCAGTTGAAAACTACAGCAACCCTTCTGACTGATTCTCTGCTACCCGGTGGCGATCCTGGTACAGCAATTTCGGAAAATCCGGACGACGTTGCCACCATGGAAATGGGAGAAGGAAATGAAGGCGGAGCTGCAGCTGGTGGTGACGCAGCTGGTGGTGAAGCACCTAAGGAATAGTCGGTCGAGACTTTCTGCCCTGGAAGTTCCACGGGTATGAAGTGCAGAACGGCCTTCGTGCGCAGACATAGTTCCGATGGAACCACTTCTGGGAGCACGGAGGCCGCTCACGTAATTGTAGAATCGCCGCAACGGCTTGTCGCCGAGTTTCGTGTATCGCCCGCGTTGCAGGGCTTGCCGATACGGCAAAGTCGGGTGATGTCGGATTGCTTGACCAGTGAATTTGATCGAACGTGAAGGCTGCACGAACGCATGTTCGAGTATCTGAAGAATGGTCGATCCATGCACGACCAATGCTCCTGAGAGAAGCTCCTCCAGTGGGGCTTCTGCGCGTGTCATCACCCCCTGCCGTGTGCTGTCAACGCCGATCGGATCGCAGTGCCACCCACCTTTGCTAAATCGTGGCCAACCTGCACGTCGATTGGAGATCCCACGTGGAGCCAGGGTTCGATAGCTGCGGCCAGCGCGGCACCTGCCAGCACCTCTGCAACGAGTTGAAGATCGGATCGATGACGGGCCGGCTCAGCTGCCGTCGCCTTACGGGTGCTGCTTCAGCTAAGTATGACAGGTGATCGTCGTTCCATGCGTGGCTGTAGTCTGCCAGGTCCGGCACGGAACCGGCACCCATTCATCGAAACTATTCATGAACGTCGCATTTCATTTTGTTCGTGAGTATCTGTCCCCATTGACGATATGTTTTTGACGCAGCGATTCACGTGATGGGAATACATTCGCTCGTGGCTTCATACGTACATCTCTCCGAACGCGGCATTGCTCGCCAACGCTGCAGAAACTATTTTCTGTCGGTGCGGCAGATCAAAGCGATCTGCGAGGTTGTTGCGACCTCTGATGTGTTCGAGTAGTCTTTGCCACAATAAGTGTCATCCCAGCCGAATCGATGCGCCATGATCCAACGATCAGTTCACACGATTCATGGCGAACAACCTGCGATTTCTTAATGTTCCAGACCGGCTACATTCTCTGCAGACGCGATGACCTGATTTGGTTTCTGACGTTGCCGTTTATCGCCGTCGGAATCGCGCTGATAATGCAGCACTGGCTTCCAGCTGTTGCGTTGGTTTCGATCACGCTGTTCATCACGGCACCACATCATTTTGTGACGTGGCTGCGGACATATGGCATCACAGAGGAATGGCAGCGATGGAAAACCCGACTCATCTTCGGGCCGATCGTGTTGATTTTGCTCGTTGTCGCCGGCGTGAAGTGGGCACCCGTGACTCTGGCGCTGATCGCTATTCTTTGGACCATCAGCACAGCATTATGCAGCAATATGGATTCGCCCGAATTTACGACTTCAAGGCCAAAACAGGCGGCCCGCTTGCTGCTCGGTTTGATCTGTGGCTCGGTTGGACGCTGTATCTGAACCTGTTGATTACATCTCCGCTGTTTACCCGATTCTGGGTTGCAGAACTGGTCCGCTGGCAGATGTCGCCGTCTGTGGAAACGGTAAAGAGTATCCAGCTGGCCAGTTGGGCGATCACCGGCATCTTTGTTGTCGTGTACATCGGGCAAATGGTGCGAGGTCATCGTCACGGCTATTCCATCAACTCGGTGAAGCTGGTTTTTATCGGTGCGAGCTATTTTCTGTGGTACTTCACGAGCTGGCACACCGATTCAATTCTGGTGTTCGGAATCGCTCACCGAATAACGCACGGCCTGCAGTATATTGTCATGGTTTACTGGTACATTCGTCGGAAAACGAAACCCTGTGGTGACGACCAGCAGACTCAGGTGTCAAAACTCGTTAGTTCCGGAAACATCATTCGCTTTCTGTTGGCGTGTCTTCTTTATGCCGTGGCGTTTCAACTGTGTCAGGTCAGCCGCTGGAACGGTTTGGATTCGGTCTGGTTAATTTCTCCGGACGACTCAGTCTGGATCAGGCTTATCATGTCTACGCGGAATCTGTGTTCAGCATCATGGCATTGACTCATTTTTACTTCGATTCGTTCATCTGGAAGGTGCGCGAAAAGAGGACACAGGACGGGTTGTGAAATGCTATTTCTCCAGCAGCACCGTCTGATTCTTTTGTTTAGCGCTATGGCGATCGTACTGGGGGGACTGGAGTTGTCGGGGCAAGTGCAGCCGACGGCGGCGACATCGACGGACCGCATCAGTCTGTCTGAGGAATCGGGTCTGATTCTTCAGCTCTATCCAAATTCTCCGGAAGCTGACTATGTTCGCGGGATGCGTGCGAGGCATCTGCGCTTTGATCTGCAGGTAGCTCGGCAACACTTCGAAAAGGCGCTTGCTTCGGGTATCAAAGCCCATCATTCGCTGATGTATGACTACGCCGTTGTTCTTTTTCTGATGGAGGCTCCGCAGGACGAAGTCGATGCCGCCATTGATGCATGGAAAAAAAACGATCCTGCTGCCGGAGCAGCCTCTCCCCGTTCATTTCATCTTCCGTTTCCCGAATGGAACAAACCCGGGTCGCTGAAAGTCATGTCGCTTTGTGCGAACGGACGTCTGTTTGCTTCGGTCACGGATACGGGAGAAATATCCTGGATCGACCTGCCGACTGGCGAGCGTGGAAAGGTTACGCCGCCGAAGTCCGGGCGACCAGATCATCTGCTGGGTTTTGCGCCCGACGGTCGCTTTCTGCTGGCAGCTGACGCGACCGGCGCGGCGATGATTCTGGACATCAGGGCCAACCATGTCAAACACTTTTTGGCAGGACATAAACAGGTCGTAACCAGCGGAGAATTCTCACCTGACGGCAACACTTGCGCAACAGGCGATCTGGATGGTGAAATTCGGATCTGGAATTCACAGACGGGAGCGCAGGTGTCTGCTCTCATCGCCCATTCACATCCCGTGTCAGCGCTGGGATTTACTCGGCACAGTCGCATGCTGGCGTCGGCTGATCGTCAGGGAATAATTCGGCTATGGGATTCATACCGCAGTGAACCTGAGTCGGTCGTCGTTGCCGATTGTTCAGCGGCGGTCACGGCAGTGGCTTTCTCTGTGGACAACAGGATGCTGGCAACGGCCTCCCGTGACAGTCTGATCCGCGTGTTTGATATTCGCAGCAAAGACTGCCTTCAGACACTGGAAGGTCACACAGCCCCCGTGTCCAGTGTCGCGTTTTCTGCATCGGGACGGCTATTGGCCAGCGGAAGTGCCGACAGGACTGTTCGATTCTGGGACGTTTTATCGGGCGAACCAGTCGGGGCCAAGTCTTTATCCGGCGAAGACGGCGTCTGCGCCCTGACGTTTTCAGAACGCGGAGATGTTGTCATTGCGGCAGACTTCAACGGTTCCGTACACCCAGTTCGACTGCCACGAACTGGCACCTTCAACCGCTGATCCCATCGACATCAATCCTCAGGTGATAGAACTACGAAGGTGCTGATCATGCCGCTGATCATGCCGCTGATCA
>JAPYTO010000142.1 GCA_029941865.1 Fuerstiella sp.
CCTGATCGGATTCAGTTCGGCTGGCTTGAATCTGCAGCCAGCCAGCGGTGCCGATACGTCTCCGAATTTTGTCGTGATTCTGACCGACGACCAGAGCTGGGTTGGTTCGTCAGTTTTGATGAACCCAGATGACGAGCGGCCGCGCAGCGACTATTACCGAACTCCAAACATCGAGCGTCTGGCACAGATGGGAATGCGGTTCACTCAGGGATATTCGCCGCCGCCATTCTGTTGCCCGACGCGCCGTAGTCTGCTGATCGGACAGACACCCGCGCGACACGTCTATCAGAAAGATCAGAAGAACTGGCCGCAGGAGTACCGCAAACAACTCAGCCTGCCGCGGATGCTCAAGGCGGCGAATCCGGATTACAGGACAGCCCATTTTGGCAAATGGGACATGCGAACCGACGACGTTACACCGGAGCAAATGGGGTATGACGTCAGCGATGGTTACACAGGCAACGGAACCGGTGGCGGAAAAGGCAGCGGTGGCCCTGCCGCAAAGGACGATCCCAAACTCATCTTAGGAATCACCGATCGGGCGTGCGACTTCATGCAGACTCAGACGAAGAGCGGCCATCCGTTTTTTGTCCAGGTGTCTCATTACGCCGTGCACCTGGACATTTTCTATCGAGAGCAAACGCTTGCCGAAGCGCAGCAGCAGCCCAAAGGCAAAAAGCACACGATGCCTGAATTCGCTGCGATGACCAGCGATGTGGATGCAGGAATCGGAACGCTCATCGATAAGATTAAATCGCTGGGACTGCAGAATAACACGTACATCTTTTTTCTGTCGGACAACGGCGGCCGGTTGACGATGTCCGGTCAAAAGGGAAAAGAACTTCCCCGCAACCATCCGCTGCGGAACGGCAAAGGCACGATGTATGAAGGCGGAATTCGTGTTCCATTCATCGCGATCGGCCCGGATATTCACCCGGGGAGTGTCAGCCGGACTCCGGTGACTGGTCTGGACATCTTTCCGACCATTGCTCAACTGGCGAAGTACCCGCAGCCGCTGCCTGAGGCTCTGGACGGCGGCAGCATGGCGGAAGTTCTGCTTAACCACGGACAGGGAACCGTCACTCGCAAGCAGCCGTTCCTGCTGTTTCACCACGCTGTTGATCGCACGGCGCAGACAGCGTTGATTCACGGTGACCACAAGTTGGTCAAGACATGGAAAGAGGATCGACTGGAGTTATTCGATCTGTCGAAAAGCGTCAGCGAAGACGAGGAACTGTCCGAACAACTGCCAAAGAAGACGGCCGAACTTCACGGCATGATGGTCAACTTTCTGGACAAGGTGAAAGCCGAAACACGCAGAACGGATGGCAAGAGCAGTAGTAAGGAAAAGACAAAGCCACAGGCTCCCCGCACATCAACAGCGTCGCCGAGGGATTCACTGACCAGCGCCGGTTCTCCCCCCAACGTCCTGTTCCTGTCGATTGACGATTTGAATGACTGGGTCGGTGCGTTGGGCGGGCATCCTCAGGCGAAGACACCCAATCTTGATCGACTGATTTCTAACAGCGTCTTCTTTCGAAATGCTCACTGTGCCGCCGCTGTGTGCAGTGCGTCCAGACACGCTTTAATGAGCGGACTGCGACCTTCGACCACGGGTTGGTATACGAACGCGTCGAAGAGCAAAAAGAGCTACGAAAAAGCTCTGGGCGAAACCATTCCCCTGCCAACACACTTTAAGCACAATAGCTACAGGACGATGGCTGCAGGGAAAGTGTTCCATAAGGGAACCAGCGACATCAAGGATTACGACTACTGGGACGAAACGCGTCCCAAATACAGGTGGCCCAAAGATCTCGCCGCGCGCGGCCACGGTTATGCCGGCGGTAGAGGCGGGCACTTCTATCCCTTCCCCCGTGACGGTGGGGCGATTTATCAGAAGTATCAGGACGGGGTCGATGGCCAGTCCTTGTGTTGGGGAGCACTCGAGAAATCCGACATTCCGCCCGAAGGAATGCCGGACGAACAGGTCGCTGACTGGGCCGTCGAACGACTCAACCAGACACACGACAAGCCGTTCTTCCTAGCTGTCGGTTTTGTGCGACCTCATGTCCCGTTCACAGCGCCGAAGGAGTTCTTTGACCTTTATCCGCTTGAGGACATTATCATGCCGGATGTTCCCGGCGACGAGATGGACGACATTCCGCTGCTGGGCAAGGCCATCGCTTACGGGACCATCAAGGGCGGCGACCACAAAAACGTACTCGACGTCGGCCCCGACTATTGGCGAGAAATGGTTCGCGCCTATCTGGCGTGCGTGTCCTTCGCGGATGCGCAAGCGGGTAAGGTGCTGGACGCGCTCGAAGCCAGTCCTCATGCCGACAACACCATCGTCGTTTTCTGGTCAGATCACGGCCAGCATTTGGGTGAGAAACGGCACTGGCGCAAGCAGGCTCTGTGGGAGGAATCCACTCGTGTGCCGCTTTCGTTTCGTTTGCCGAAGTCGTTCAACGGTGGCCAGAGCTGTAATCGAGCGGTCAGCCTGCTGGATATTTATCCGACGCTGCTGGAGCTCTGCAACCTGCCGAATGTGAAAGGGCTTGAGGGCACGAGTTTGTTACCTCAGCTGGAAGATCCTGCGACCCGTCGGCTTGAACCGGCCATTTCGACGTGGCACTATAATAATCATGCCGCGCGAAGCCTGAACTTCCGTTACATCCGCTATCGGGACGGAACGGAGGAACTCTACGATCACCGTTCCGATCCGAATGAACACCACAATCTTGCCGCGGACCCCAAATTCTCGCGGATCAAACAGAAACTTGGCGCTTACATGCCGACGAACAACGTCGTACCTGGCTCGATGGACGACGGAGGTCTGGACACGTTTGGTCGCAAAGTTGAGAGACTTCGCAGCGAAGGCATTCCTGAATGGCTGGGCAGGGAGCCGACAAACGCCGTTGCCAATTGAATCATGATTAAAGCTACTCGCACCTACTCCCTGAACAAACAACTTTCATCACCAAAGGTCCACCCATGATCAGACTCACGACTAGCGTTCTCACGTGCTGCGCACTTGTTATTTGCCTTGCTGATGTTGCGACGGCACAGCGTTCGTCAGTTGTGATTGGCGAGTCACTCGCGGACGTGAAGGATCCCGAAGCGGGCCAACTCGATTCGCCATTCGGAGTTGGTTTCGACAAACAGGGCAACATGTACATTGTCGAGTTGTCAGGTGGGCGTGTTCACAAACTCGATACCGCGGGTCGTTTTACGACCATTGCCGGCGACGGCAGCGAGGGTTACACGGGAGACAATGGACCGGCCAAAGACGCCACATTCAACGGAATGCATAACGTAGCTGTCACTCCAGCCGGCGATCTGTACATCGCAGACAGTTGGAACCATTGCATTCGCAAAATCGATGGCAACACAGGAATCATCACCACGATTGCAGGGACAGGAAAGCCAGGCTTCAGCGGCGACGGCGGACCGGCCATCCAGGCAACGTTCAATTTCCTGATGTGTGTCTCGCTGAATTCAAACAATGACAAACTCTACGTGGCCGATCTGAAAAACCTGCGGATCCGCATGGTTGATCTCAAGACGGGTGTCGTCAGCACAGTCGCCGGCAACGGTGAAAAGGGCATTCCCGACGACGGCAGCGTGGCAACGGAAAGTCCGCTGGTAGATCCGCGTGCAGTGGCGGTCGATTCGAAGAATAATGTCTACATACTTGAACGAAGCGGCCACGCTCTGCGGATGGTGACGCCTGAGGGCAACATTCGCACGGTTGCCGGGACCGGCAAGAAGGGCGGAGCCGACGGAACCGCTCTGATGGCCGAACTGAATTCACCCAAGCATGTCGCCATTGACCTGGATGACAATGTGATTATCGCTGACGACCAGAACAAGCGAGTGCGCCTTTACGATCCAGACGCGGCAACACTGACCAGTATTCTGGGCAGCGGTGTCGACAAACCGAGACGAGGTCTGCTGCGGCCCCACGGCGTCTGCGTTCATGAAGATGGTTCCATCTATGTCGTCGATACCGGACACCACCGAGTCCTGCGTCTGCAGCGGTGATGAGGGCAGGTGCAATGTCCGTTGAATCGTCCCGTCCTTGCCGCTGCGTCCCTGGATACAGCAGTTTTCAAAATCACGCGGTCGTTCTGTAACGGAATTCGCCCGGAATTTCGGCAGTGACACGTCGAAAGCCTTGGCGGCTTCCGCTACGACAAAAAGTAAAATGCTCTAGCCCACACAGATCGAATCGCATCGTGAGAAATAGGCTACACCAGGCGAAACGTTTTCGCTGAAATCGCCACGCTTCTCACTGCCGTTTGCGGCGAAACGGATACAGCAACTGCCGCACCCAGCCCGATGGAACATCTTTCGTGCCACACAGTCCGTATTCGGCGGGCCAACGCCGTGGAACATAAATCGTGCCAAACAGCCAATCCCAGATCGGTGTGTGCACGGCAAAGTTCTTGTCGACCGCCTCGGGCTCTGCGGCATGGTGCCAGTGATGAAAGTGAGGCGTGGCCAGCAGCCAGCGAAGTCCTGGGAATTCCCAGCGAACATTGGCGTGGATGAAAGTCGCCTGCACAACGACGATTGCCACATAGCCATACAGAGCTGTCTCGGAGAAGCCGAGGACATAGATCGGAACATATGTCAAAGCGCGGGTGACCACGGCATCGACAATGTGCAGTCGAGATCCGGCCAGCCAGTCCATGGATTCAACGGAGTGATGAATGGCGTGAAATCGCCATAATACGGGAAAGTAATGGAATGCTCGATGAATCCAGTACTGAGTCAGATCCGCGGTAAACAGACAGCCTACGATCTGAACGACCAACGGAAGTCCGGAAATGGTTTCCACAATTGGTGACACACGACCCCAATCGAAAAAAATCATGGCGGGCTTCATGGTCAAGAGGGTCAACATCTGCACCAACAGCGAATTGATACAGAAATAGAGCAGATCAACCGTCCACCATTTCCGAAACGTAGGCTGTTCCGGGTGTAGCGCAAAGAGTCGTTCAAGAGGGATGTAGATCACGGAATACAGGAACAGATTCATCACAAACCAGTCCAGCCCCAGGAACTGATCACTGGCGCTGGTGTCGCCGACTGGTGTACGTGATCCGCCAAGTAACGCTGCAACGAACACACAGATGATTCCCACCAGTCCCAGAGTCTTGTTTCTTCTGAGACAGACGCTGAGCACGCCCAGCAGAAACGACGCCACAAGAAATACGTGCAGCAGCGCCCGTATGTACGACAGATACTCGTTGTAATATGGCTGCAATTCAGGCATCGTCAGAAACGTCGGATGGTGAAAACAGACAACGGTGCCCAGTGCAACGAGCCCCAGAACTGCGGACAGCAGACCACTGATCCAGCCATGCCCGAAAGCGACTGGTTCCGTTGTTTCCAGCGACAGGTGCGCCTGGCGTGGCTTGATATCGGGCTTCTCTTCAAGCATCACACTGCCTTCCCATTATTCGACGATTCATGAGTTCTTCGGATTCGGAAACGAACCGGGCCTCATCTGCACGCGGTTCAATTCCCGTCGTCGATGATACCAGTTGTTCAAGTCGACGCCAAAAATCGACTGCCGTCAGTGTCGCATTACACCAGCCAAGAGCGATGCAGTAATTGTGAACGTGGGGAGGGCTGTGGTGTCTTCCGTGTGCCTGACGGCTGAGAATAATTCCAAAATTCTGAAGGGGCTTCACCATGCCAGGAGGATTCGGCATGTGTGCCCATTGATGAACCTGATTCGTCGGCAGGACCACCGAGCAAAGGGCGGTCAGAAACACAGCAGCGACCAGCGGCCCGAGTGTTCCCAGCGGAATAAAGAGTGTGAGCGCAAGAAAGGGAGTCACCAGCATGGCAGTGTCGCCATTCGTTTCCAGGACTCTGCGGCGCAGAAAGTCGTGAGGATTAACGTGATGCACACGGAACGGATGCAGAAATCGGCGTCCCAGAATCGGCATGCTGATCCGCCCCCATGTGTCCGCAGTCCAGTGCACGAGGCCTGAAACAAAATCCGCCGCAACCATTCCAGCCAGAGCGACGAACGGAAGCCACAAGGGAAACACATCCAGCACTTCCTGAATACGCACTACATTTACTACCAGCAGCACGCCGGCCGCCACGATACACCCGAAGTAGAACACCCGGCTGGCCAGACTGATGTCGTCATGCTGCGGCAGAAACTCCAATTTTCGAATGGCGTCGTCTGGTGTGACATGTTTTTCCACCACTGCAGCCTTTGATGCATCTGACATGATTGCGCTTGCGTTTGTGTGCCGCCGGGAGCGTATGCCGAAATTGCCTGAGCGACCCGGCTCAGACCGATGGACCCTTTAACTCAAAGACCTGATTGGCAGCCGTTCCGGCAACGACATGGCGCGGATAGTAGAATGACATTGCGTTCCGCTGCCGGTAACCGGCCTGAGCATTGTCCAGTGTGAGTCCACTTTGCTGCAGGGCGGTATCGAACTCAGACCTCGCCTTCTGACGTGCCTTAAACAGGAACATCTGAACCCGGATCTGGAAGTTGACCGCCCCGTCTCCTGTCGTCTCCACTGCACAAAAGATGGCGTCGGGATGACGAGTCAGCACTGACGCCTGGACTCCGTCCGATACACTGGCACTGGGCATGCAGCCAAAGGGTTTGACGGAAAGCACCATGTGCGCCTTCTTTTTCTGGACGGCTTCGATGAGTTTCCCGACTTCCATATGTCCTTCACCGCCGCGCAATTCCACGTCGTAAAACTCGTGAGAGATTTCCGCAATTCTGCCCATGTCTGCCAGTTGATAGTGTCGCAGTCCCACCGCAGTTGCGAACGCATTGAACATTGCGCGAACAGCACGTTCCGCGGCCCAGAGCTTCACCAGCAGGCGCCGTCGATTTGGTGCGGCACGACCATTCCGTAACGGTTCAATCGTTTTGAGCTTCAACCGGCGGCGCGTGTCATGCCGCACCTCCCAGATAAGGTAGAGAATCCATGCTGTAATGGGCTGCACGTCAACCTCGGCGCCTTCTTCCTCAAGAAATCGCTGCAACCGGTAGTTGCCGTCTCCTTCGGTCGTCATCGCCCAGAATTCTCCGATGATCATTACCTTCGGCTTCGGTCGCAGCATGTTGACTTTGACCGCAGCCAGATGCCGCCGACAACGTCGTAGAGCCAGCAGCACTGAGTCGCGGCGGCGAAATGTTTCAGCCAGAATTATTTTCGATTGTTCAAGAGCCGCATCCGTGGCGCCGGTTTCTACTTCATAGGGCCGAATACGATAGCCGATCATATTAATAACATCGCCGGCGATGACTGCCTTGAGGAACTGCAGCAAAAGAGTTGGTGTGATCGCGAAGCCCGCTTTCTTCCCCGTCGCCTGTTTCAAGCCCTCGGTCTGCTGCAACAAAAGGACTCGAAAATTGCTAAACCCAGCATCCCGAAGTGCCTTTCTGTATTCCGTGACATAGGTTCCGAAACGACAGGGTCCACAGGAACCAGCGGTAATGAATAGAAAGTCCTGTTCGATCCGTTCGACGGGAATCCCAAGCACGTCACGCATTTCAATGAGCCGCTTGATCAGATTGCCTACGGTGAAGTAGGTCGGATTGCACTGGCCGCGATTGCCGAATTCCTTGCCCACGTGCAACGCCTTGAAGTCCGGGCAATCAAGCATATCAACCTGATAACCAAGGCCCTGCAGAGCAGATTGAATCAAGGTGTCATGCGCAATCGTCAACCCCCCGACCAGAATCGTCGTATGTCTTCTCTGATGAATGCTGAAGTCCTGTGGATTATCATCGCTCCATGGCCGGATCGGACTCTCGTCAAGGCCGAGACGCTGCCGTTCATCATTCTCGAAGACACGAAGTTCGTCCGCGATCTGTTCGTACGTCAGTATCGGATCCGAGAGCTTGTTCATTGACAGCATCCTCCAGTCTGTGTTCCACAACCGCCGCAACTACCGGTCGAAACCGTCTGCAGAACAGGCAACAAGCCAGCCTCAGCATCCTCACCTGCCAGATCCCTGATGACCGGCGGCAGAGGAGCGACGTCGGCCACCACCTGATGTAAAGGGCCGTCCGACGGAAACGCCTGCCGTAATTCGCCTTCACCGATCCCGTAAATCTTTTCTTCTTCGTCCACGTAGGTCGTGAACGCGGTTTTTATCTCCTCCCATTCCCTGAAGACCGACGGATCCTGACACCTCTGCTGTTCCAAAGCATCCTGTCGCCTGGCCATCAGTTCCCGTCTCTTTCTCGCGACACTGCGTTCCAACTCGCTGGTCTTTTCCGCACGGTCCCTGAGTTCTTCCTGATATCGAGCCAGCGTATATCCGTATGTCTTTACCCGAATTTTGATGGAGCCCGCAGGTTTATTTGCGTCAAGGTCATGCAGGGCCATGTACGGCTTGCGACCGGCTTTGATGATTGAGTCAATCAGTCCATAGGTTGGAGCATCATGACCGCACTTGAAACTTGACAGGTCCAGCACTGCTACGTTCGGATGCCGTGCAGCGAACTTTGCCGCCCATACTTTCTGTACACTGTTGGTGGAATAGTTTTCCGGCCACACATCTCGAACATCCAGCGGACTCTCAATACGGCCACGCTGCAGATCTTCGTCAAACCAGCGCTGCAGCCAGCCTGAATCCTTGGGAATTGAGCGTATGGTCAGCACGGGGTATCCGTATGCCTGAAACGTTTCAAGAATATCATGGTTCAGTCCGGGGTCAGCATGGTACGGCCGTCCAATCAGAAGCAAGGCGATCCGGTTCTCCCTGTTCATCCAGCAGAACGGCCTTGGATGATGTTGAACCTCCGTCCAGACCGATCACGCCGCGAATCGTCTGACCGCGTATAAGCTGTGGTGGCAGAAACGATGGAGGATCCCACGTTCTCTTGAATTCGTGAAGTTCTTCTGTCGAATGAATCAGCGGCGGGCCACCTCCCGTTCTGCGACCAGCACGGTCCTCGTCCGCAATATGACGTTCCAGAACAGCGCAACCCCGATAGCGTCCAACGTGTTGTGGTTCCTCAAGCCCATAGATGGCCGCGCCGTACGCTGCGTAATACTGAGCGTTCGGTGGCACCAGAATCAGCTGGTCAATGGGCACATCGGAAGGATAGTCGTACCGGCGTTCCCGCCACGTTTCCGGAACACGAACGCGCCAGCATTCCTGCAGGACCGGCAGATAGGTATTGGGCCCCCCGAGTAACAGCACCTTGTGGCGCAACGTGTTGCCTCGGGCCAGAACGGAAAGATTCTGCTGCACGATAGCATCAGCAAGAGAACACAGGATTTTCGGGGCCCGAATCCCGGACTTGACCAGATTGACGATGTCCGTTTCCGCGAAGACTCCGCATTTCGCTGCAACTTTATGCAGCTTCGTCACGTCAAAACGGACGGCGGAGGCTTCTTCGGCAGTCATGCCGATTTTCGTTAGACATTTGTCAATCGTTGCACCGGTCCCGCTGGCACATTTGTCGTTCATCGAACAAACGGGCAGCTTCTGGCCGGATCGCGGATCGACCATAAACACGATGAATTTTGCGTCCTGTCCACCCAGCTCGACGACGCTGCCGGCATCCGGGTGCTGCGTCTCAACGGCCAGTGCGACGGCGTTGACTTCCTGAACAAATCCGGCTCCCAGCGGTGTCGCAAGCGGTCTGGCTCCAGAGCCGGTGACGAATGCTCGGGCCCGCTGGTGGAGTTCCCCGAATCTGGTTTCAATTGCCTTCAGCAGTTCCAGCGTTTTGTCAGCCTGCCGCGTTTTGTGACGCTGGTAGTCGCTCCAGACAATCTCTCGACTGCTGACATCGACCACAACTGCCTTCACCGTCGTGGACCCAATATCGATGCCTAGTATCAGAGTCTCTTGACGATCAGAGTCCATGACGATTTCTCACTGCCATTTCAAACTGCGGGCCCGGACGACCTGTCGGGGCTGCGCTCTCGTTATTGTCCGTGTGGCGAATGAAGACTTAAGTCTGGTGATTCGTGAACACAAATAGCAGCAACTCGCGACCAATTGCCGGGGGAGATCGGACAGGCAGCTGGTTTCCGACACGGATCGGGCCCAAAACAAACGGTGTGGAGTTCCCTGTCTGTAACGCGTACAAACGAGGCATGCGAGCTAAGGTTTTTTCGGAATTTTCCCTGGTTTCAGGTCACAGGTGGCTTCGTACACGCGGGAACGAGTTACCAGGTGCAGGACCTGGAGCACCGGTCTGCAAATCCGACAGAAGCTTCACTGCAGAAACGGTTCGATCTATGATCGTCGATAAAGGAGCACCAGCAGGTGCGGGATGCACTCAACAAGCGCCAATGGAATCGGTTGACGATCTCGGCCACAGGAAATGTCGTCAAGACCTGGGTCAATGGAATTCCGGCCGCCCATTGTGCCGAGATGAATCAAATTACTGGATGGGACGATGGTCCAATCCAATGGTCGAAGACCACAATCCGTAACTGCACCCGTTACGGTGCAAGTCATTCGAAGGCCTGTTGATTTATCGAATCATCTGGCCTGTTTGCGCACTCCCTTGACCTGACTTCGATCCACCGCCCGCCCTTTCGAAGGGAAACTGTCGAGAACGGCCTGGAGTTCGATTCGGGCGCGTTTGGATATGGCGGTGTCCTGGCTCACTGAAATGATGTCCTGCTCCAGCACATCTTTGACCGTGTCGTACAGTTTACCATTGCCGTAGAGCTTGAATTGCTTGTCTCGGGCGTAGCGCACTTCCCAATGGTTGTACATTTCATCAAACTTCTGCGCGTATGGGCGCGGAAAGTAGTAACCATAAATCCAGTCGCGCGGGTGACCGGTCCTGCCCTGCAACTGCGGCCAGAAACTTTGCCCGTCGCCGTCGGTGATCTTTTTGGAAAAAAGGCCTGCGGCTTGCACGATGGTCGGGAAGAAGTCAGAAAAGCAGATCAAGTCATCATTCAACTGCCCGCCTGGAATCTTACCGGGCCAGTTGGCAATCAGAGGCACATGGGTGCCATGGTCGTGAGTAAACCCCTTGCCACCGTTGAACGGCTGGCCCTGATACGGATAAGTCAGCACATGATTGGTGCCGTTATCCCCCGTGAAGATCAACAGCGTATTGTCGCGCAGTCCATTGTCGTCAAGAGCGTCGACGATGCGTCCAACGCACTTGTCCATATAGCTGACCATATCGATGAAGTTCGAGACGTTGTCTTCTTCATTGCGATCGACACTGTCCGGAGTCGGAGGGAATGGATTGTGTACCAACACCATTGGGTAATATGCGAGAAAAGGCCGGTCCTTGTTCGTGGCGATGAAATCAATGATAAAATCGGTCATCACATCAGGACCGTAAGTGCCCGCGGGTAATTCCAGAGTCGTGCCGTCCTGGACATAGGACGGATCCCAGTATCGTGGGCGTTTGGAACCGGGAATATTCCAGAGACAATGGGTATCAAAACCCGCTTCATCAGGAAGTATTCCCCGGTCCTTTCCTGCCAACTGCCACTTACCGGCAACCGCCGTGCTGTAACCGGACTTTTTGAAGTGGTTGGCAAACGTTGGCTCTCCCTTTGGATAGACGCTAAAATCCTGGTAGTTGTGAACATTGGATTTTCCCGACATCAGGTTGACGCGACTGGGAGTGCACAGCGGCGTGGAATGACAGTTTTCAAAACGAATGCCCTCTTTGGCCAGGCGGTCAAGAACGGGCGTCGAAAACGTCTCACTGCCATAACTGCTGAAACACTCGTAGCCGACATCGTCCGCCATGATCAGGACAATGTTGGCCGGTCCGTCTGTGGCTGCCACGATCGTCGTTGTGGACAACGAAATGACGAGACAGACTGCGGATAATGCTAAACGATGCATAGTGACGACCTCGGTGACGATTGATGATTCGCTGAGCGGTGTACAACAACAGAGACGAATGCGTATTTGCTGTGATGCCGTGTCAGGCCGTACAGCCATGTTGTCCACGGCTTGCTGAATGACACGGCCGGGGATCACGCCTTCGGATGAAGGCCCGTGTCATGAGCCGTCGAAACCTATTTCTGATACTGATCGTACCACGCCTGAACTTTTAATCCCGAGTGCTGCTGTTTCGGGATGAACGCGGCAAGTTTCTGTTTCAGACTCCTGTGTTGGGGGTTGCCTGCCTGATTGGTCCATTCATCCGGATCGACTGCGTGGTCGTAGAGTTCTTCGGAACCGTCTTCGTAGCGGATGTAACGCCAGCGTTCGGTTCGGATCGAGGTGTTGCCTTCGCCATAGGATGAAATCACGGGGGAACGCTTCAGTGTGGAATCCTTAAGCTGAGGTTTTATGGACTTACCGTCAAGGAAGGGCGGCGGTGCAAAACCGGCCAGATCGACCAGCGAAGGAAAGACATCGATCAGACTGACCGGCTGCGTACAGACGGTTCCCGGCTCCACACCCGGCGCGCGAACGATGAAGGGAATGTGGGTGGTCTGTTCCCAGATGGCACCTTTGCACCAGTGCTTCTTTTCGCCCAGATGCCAACCGTGATCGCTCACCAGCATGACGACGGTTTCACGTCCTCGCGGATTTTTTTCCAGTGCGTTCAGAAAGCGACCGATCTGCCGATCCACAAAGGCGATGGAGGCGTGGTATGCCTGGATCGTTGCATCCCACTCATTGTTGGCGACGATATACTCATGATCGCTTAAACCATCGTGCAGCGGCTTGTGAGCATGTGTTCTGGCGAGTCGTCGGGCAAACTCGGGCATGTCGCTCCAGTCGTCTTCATCGGGTTCTGCCGGGCGTTTGATTGAGTCGATGGGAAACAGATTGAAGTACGGCCTGGGTACATGCAGCGGGCGATGGGGACGAAAGAATCCGACCGACATGAAAAGTGGCTTTTCAGTCACGTCAGCCCACTCGCCGACGGCCCATTGTGCGACTTTGTAATCGCCCATTTTTTCGTCCGGCACGTCCAGCGCTGCCCCATCGTTGGGTGGATTGAGTGCGCTGAAATTGTTCACGACCGGCCGTGGATCCCTGGGACGCTTCAGCAGGGAATCGCCCGTGTTGCCAGGACCTCCATGATGAACCTTGCCTCCGCTGGCCACCCGGTAACCATTGGTCGCGAAGAACTGCTGCATGGTCTGAGTCGTAATTTTCGTTTCGCCTTTTCCCCTGGCGTTAAAGTACGTGCCCGTCTTGAAGGGATAGACGCCGTGCATCAGGCTTGTGCGAGAAGGGCGACACTGGGGAGAGTTGCAATAGGCCTGCGAGAACAGCATTCCACTGGCAGCAAGGGAATCGATGTTCGGTGATTTTGCATCCGGTTGGCCCCCCAGGCAGCCCACCCAGTCGTTCAGGTCATCCACAATGATGAACACAATATCCGGTCGTTCGGCAGCCACGCCGGCCGGTAACACCGAACTCAGGGTGGGAACCGCAATCAACGCGGCGACCAGTATTCGCCAGCATCCAGTCAGACCCTTCTCTTGTACCATCGATGTATCCGATCGCTTCACAGGTTGAACGAAGAACTTACTGTTGGGATTTTACACCAATCGAAGCGAATGGCCACAGCGGGGGCAATCAAACGAAAAAGGCGTGATTACGACACTCTGGCGGTTTTTTCTGTTCAAGTCTGTGATGAGTCGCCGCGTCATGTTACCAGGTGAAAGCTGCTTGAATGCAGGATGGGCTCTTTGTCATACTGCCATTTTCGTCGAATCTACTCGAGGCGAAATGTGCGATGTTGCAAAGTCGAACGGCCTGTGCGGTTCTGGTTCTGTCCCTGAGTTTCTCCAGCGATTTTTCATACGCCGACTGGCCGACCCACCGAGGCAATGACCAGCGCACCGGATATCGGGAACAGTCGCTATCTTCAACGCGCTGGAAACCGGCGTGGATCAATGACGATCTCGACGCGCCCGCGCCGGCGTGGCCCGCCCCTGCGGAAGGCAGTTTGTGGCAGGAACTGACGTCGATGGAACCTCGGGTCACCGACGACCGCGGCGACGTCCCTCTGATTGCGGCCGACACCGCGGGCAACCTGCATGTTCTGATCGGGGCCTCATCGACAGATCGATTGGTTTCCCTGAATCCCATGACGGGAAAGCAGCAATGGCAGTTTATTGCCGATGCGCCGATTCGTTATGCACCTTGCATTCATGGCGGAACGGCATTTGTCGGATCCGATGATGGGTTGGTCCGCGCCATTGATCTGCGGGATGGAGCGTTATTGTGGAAGACCCGCATTGGCCCCGAACTGCCACAGATCATCGGCAACGGACGGCTGATCAGCCTTCACCCAATTCGAACGTCGTTAGTGACGTCGGGCGATCTTGTCTACGCGAATGCGGGGCTCTTTCCCAGTCAGGGAGTCTATACGGCTGCCTTGAATGCGGCAGACGGTTCGGTCGTCTGGCGCCGGCGGACACAGCGTTCGCCCCAGGGATATCTGCTGACGGACAGCAGACAGCGCCTGTACATTCCGTGCGGTCGCGCCGCTCCATATTCCGTGGCCATGGATTCCGGTCGTTTTGTGTCCGATCTTCCGTCTGCGGGTGGGTCGTTCTGCATGCTGACGAACGAGGCTTTTTTTTCCGGACCCGGAGATCAGGCGGGCGTGCAGTCGTACCCCAACATTCCGAAAGCAAAAATGCTGTCGCTTGAGGGTCGCGCCATTGCTGCCGGAAAGGGCTTCGTGTGGATCGCCAACGGATCTGAACTGCAATGCCACGATCTGCCGAAGCTGACAACTCGCGCAACCGGTTCGCTGCTCTGGTCAACCGACTGCGGGCTTCAGGAAGCGATGATCGTGTCCGGCGATGACGCTGCCCTGTCTGTTTATCTGGCCGGTGGTCAACACATTCGGTTGGTCGACGCGCACACCGGAAAGGTCACGGGCGAGCTGGAAATAGCTGATGCCAGCGACCGGATTCGATATCTTGCCGTGGCTGCTGCTGCGAATGATCAGTCCTCCGATATTCTCGTAGCGACCACCAGTTCAGGGCGGGTCTACGGCTGGAAGGGGGGATCAGTACAGACAAAGACAGCTGACTGGCCCGAGTTCGGACGAGCGATTCCGTCACAACAGACAGTCGCACCGGACGTGCAGCATCGTGTTCAGGAGGCACTCTCGAAACTAAGCGTTGATGTCGGGCTGGCGTTGCTGGTCAATGACATCGATGGCAGTTGTGCTGAACAGATTATGGCCACGAGCCGATTGAACGTCATTTCCGTGGTACCCACAGCCGCTGAACGAGACTCGCTGCGCCTGCAGTTTCTGTCGCGGCAGCAGTATGGGCGGCGGATGACCGTGCTGCACGTTACCAGGGATCAGCCGCTGCCATTTTCGGACCGGCTGTTCAACCTGGTATTGGAGGCTACGGAGTCCGACCGCGATTCGCGTGAGTTGGGCCGCATGGTGGATTCCGGTACGGGTGTCGTCGGCCGTTATGGCCAGCCGCCGAAAACGGCGCGTCCGTTTTCGGGTGGCGGGGTCTGGCGGCATCAATACGCATCTCCGAACAATTCGGCTGATTCGGGTGACACAGCCATCGGCAGCGCGTCCGGTTTTCGGCTGCAGTGGTTTGGCGGTGTCGGGCCGTCACGGATGCCGGATCGACATTTGCGAGGACAGGCGCCTCTGGCCGCAGGTTCGGCCATGGTTCTGCACGGCGACGAATGTCTGATTGGTGTGGATCCGGCGAATGGTGTCGAACGCTGGCACGTCGATCTGCCTGCTGATGCAATGCGCTACGTGATGCCCTATGACGCTGGCTATTCGTGTCTGACCCGCGACGGAACCGTGTTGTACACCGCGGCAGCCGCTGAACTCTGGAAACTGAATGCCTTCACGGGAGCAAAGCTGGCTGCCTATAAAATTCCCGCACAGACGAAAGGAATGAACTGGGGGTATGTTGCGGAATCCCACGGACGACTGTTCGCCAGCGCCATGAAGCCTTCGGCCGGTCGTTTAAAGGGGCACCCGCAGCAGGATACGGTTGCCGATTCTGCACGGCTGTCCGCCGAACGCGCTTTCCGACGCGGGCAGTTTGATCGCGCGACCCTGCGTGAAAAGTACACGAAACAGGACTACGATTCCACACGTCCGCTGGTGTGCAGTCGCTGGTTGTTTGGACTGAATGGCGACGGCAGCCAGCGATGGAGTTACCCAAGCACGGGAGTCGTGGCCAACAGCTCAATTTCGCTGAACGAAAAAGGAACCCGCCTGCTGTTCATTGAAGGAACCAGCGATACGTGTGTTCAGCATGCAACGGATCGCGTCCGGGTGGCTGACATTGTCGAAGACGCCATGATCGTCTGCCTGGATACGGCGTCGGGAAAGCCAGTCTGGAAACAGCCGCTGAATTGGCCAGGGGCCAGGAACATTCTGTATACACAGGTCGTCGACGATTTTGTCGTGCTGGCGTCGTCGGAAAGCAAAGAGCAGGGAGCGTACTACCACGTCGGAGTGCTGCAGCTGTCAACGGGCAAATCTGTGTGGACAAAACAGCATGCTCACATCACTGACGGATTGGGGCACGGCGAACAGGTTCATCATCCACTTGCTTTAAGGCAGCAGTCGGGAAAAGTCTGCCTGATTGCAGAACCGTATCTGTACG
Source organism: Fuerstiella sp. (assembly GCA_029941865.1). Lineage (GTDB taxonomy): Bacteria > Planctomycetota > Planctomycetia > Planctomycetales > Planctomycetaceae > Fuerstiella. Next base: position 16,584 of record JAPYTO010000142.1, read on the forward strand.
ACCTTGCCACCGGAGAGCGAATTGTCCCCGACGGCGCGTCGCCCGACTGGGTCCTGAAACGTCCTGGTCACAGTTGTGGAACATTAAGCGGCGCAGGACAGTGTGTTTTTTTTCGTGCCACGAACCCGACGGTGCTGAACCTTTCATCAGAGACGACCGATCGGTTTCAGCGACTGTCTCCCAGCCGCCCTGGTTGCTGGATCAATATGCTTCCGGTCAACGGACGCCTGCTGATTCCTGAAGGAAGTGCCAGCTGTGTGTGTGCGTTTCCCCTGCAAACGTCCATCGGATTTGTTCCGATAAATTCGTCAGCCACAGAAGTTCCGTTGCTGGAGGACTTTCCGCCGCTGGCAGAAGAGCGAATTCAGGAACTTTACGCCTGGCGTTTCGATCAGGCAGCCGTCGATGGCGATCAAATCCGTCCGGCGATCGGTTCGCAGTCATTGACCGCAGCAGCTGCCATGGAATTCACGGATGACGGACTTGTTCTGGACGGTCAACAGTGGCTGGCGATTGATCGCGAACACCCTGATCTGCCAGCGATGCCCGCCACGATTTCTCTGGAAGCGCATGTGATGGTCGCGGATAACACGCCTGAATGGTCTGGCTTGGTGGGAGCTGTTCAGGACAATGGAGACTTTGAACGCGGCAGTCTTCTTGGCATTCACGACAAACGATTCTTCTTTGCCGTGGCTTCGGAACAGCGTCCTTCACTCACGTATCTGGAATCTCCGACCCAATTGAATCACGGAAAACGCTATCATCTCGTCGGGACTTTCGATGGCAGCAACATGCGGCTGTACATTGACGGAATACTGACCGGCATAAGTTCCGCGCAGGGTGGTGCCGTGCTGTTCGAACAAAAGAGCTGGCTGTCGGCGGGAATCTATAAGGATGATGACGACCATCATCCGTTACGCGGAGTGCTGTCACGAGTGGCCGTGTTTCGTGGTGCGTTGCCGCCGGAACAGGTCCGTCAAAGAGTGAACATGAATCGACGGTAGGTCTTTATGTTCTGACAGTGGTCAGTAGGGCGGCAGATGAAAGTGTAACCTGCGTGAGGCCCTGGTTCGGTGAAGAGGAAACGGGGGCCCAGTGAAGACTTCTCACCAGTCGGACATAGGGACTCGTTTATACAATTCCGGATCCTCCCGTTGCCGGAGAGCAGACGAATCGTGAATGCTGCTCAGCGCCGAATTTGCAAATATCTTTCGCAGCCCGATACGCCGGGCTGGGTGCTGAATTTCTACGCCATTGCGGCAGCGTTCACGGCCTATTTCTGCATGTACGATTTTAGAAAACCGTTTGCCGCGGCAACGTATGCCGGGGACGGCTTGTTGGGATCGGAGATCACTCCCAAGACTGCGTTCGTGGTCAGTCAGTTGATCGGTTATACGATTTCGAAGTTTCTCGGCGTGCGAGTGTGTACATCGTTGAACGCATCTCAGCGAACGCTGGCGTTAGCTTTGGCCGTCTTGTGGGCAGAGGCATCGTTGTTGTTGTTTGCGGTAGGTTCCGTCCCCGTGCAGATCGTGGCGATTTTTCTTAACGGTTTGCCGCTGGGCATGGTGTGGGGCCTGGTCATGGCGTATCTGGAAGGTCGCCGCGGTTCGGAGATTCAATTTGCCGGGATGAGCATTTCCTTCGTCATCGCCAGCGGTGTCGTTAAGGACGCCGGCCGCGGACTTCTGAGTGCTGGCATCAGCGAAGCATGGATGCCGTTTCTGACGGGCCTGATTTTTATTGTGCCGTTCGGCGTCGCTCTGTTTTTATTGCGTGCAATGCCGCCCCCCCCACAAAAAACGATCAGCTTGAACGTACTGAACGAAAGCCGATGACGTGGCATGATTCACGTGTGTTATTAAAGGAACTGGCTCCCGTCCTGTTGCGCCGGCCGCACGAATGACTTCGATAAGAACAACCTGTCCAACGCCAATCGGTAATC
>JAPYTO010000143.1:0-8336 GCA_029941865.1 Fuerstiella sp.
TCCATCTGACTGGGTCCGCCGTTCATGAACAGCTGGATCACCGAAGTCGCCTGGGCCGGGTGGTGAGTTCGTTTGGGTTTGAGATTGTAGACGGGCGGTCCGTCCGCTGTATCTGCGGCCAGCTCCGCACCGAGAGCCGCAGTGCCACCGAAGAAATCGCCACACATCAATTGCGTCAGCGCGGCCCCCAGCAGCCCATCGCTGGTACGAGCGAAGAAATCGCGCCGAGTGTTTCGCGGCGGGGGATTGTCTAATTCAGCATTTGACATTGTCGGCCGTTCAATCGACATACAGGAAGGCCGCGGAATTGAAGATGGTGTGACAATAGGTTTCCAGCGCGGCGTGTGGTTTTTCCTGCCAGTCGCGGTGCAGTTCTTTTAAGGTATCGATCCCAAGCTGCCGTTCCAGTTCGCTCGGCGGACGACTCAGGGCCAGCTGATACACGGTGTCGACCCGATCTGAAAGTGCGTCCGTGCCACGTTGCTCCAGGATCGATTCAACACGCGCTGCGAATAAGACGGCCAGATCGCGGACGTGTTGATTGTTCATCAGCATCAGTGACTGTGGTGAAACGGTGGAGACGCTGCGGGACAGACAATTCGGGCCCATCTCGGGATAGTCGAAGGTAGCCATCATCGACGGAATTTCCGTTCGGCGGTACTGCAGATAAACGCTGCGCCGCCAGCGACCACCTGACGTCGACCTGGCGCTGACCAGACCGTCGCGGTTGACGAAGACGGGATCGGGCGGTCCGCCAGGCGTGTCTTCAAGTTGTCCGGAGATGAACAACAGTGAGTCGCGGAGAGCTTCGGCATTCATGCGCCGCAAAGACATGCGGGACATCAATCGGTTCTGAGGATCGTATTTTCGACGCTCGTCCGTGATGTGGCTGGACTGTCGGTACGTGCGGGAATTCATGATGACGCGATGCAGTTCCTTGATGCTGAAGTTCTGTTCCACAAACGTCACCGCCAGCCAGTCGAGCAATTCCGGATGGGAGGGCCGTTCGCCTTTCGCGCCGAAGTTTTCGAGTGTCTTTACCAGACCGATTCCGAAGTGGTGATACCAGATGCGGTTGACCATCACTCGTGCGGTCAGTGGATGATTCGGCTGAGTCAGCCAGCGTGCAAAAGCGAGACGTCGGCCGGTTTTGGGAGTACCGTCCGGAAACGGAGGTTCGGCAACGAATGGCGTCCGCCCGTCCGTCAGGACCGAGGGCACACCAGGGCCCACCAGACGGCCGGGTTTGTTGTGCTCGCCGCGGCGCAGGATGTACGTGGGTGATGGCTCTCCCCGATCCCACAACGCACGAATCGTCAGCGGCGGTTCCATCTGGCGACGGACGATTACAATTTCGTTCTGAATATCATCAATGGCACGGCGGGCATCCAGAACGGAGGTCGGCTGTGCTGCATCCGGCAGAACTTCGGCCTGCTGCAGTTTCTCAACCAGGATGCGTTGTGGCTGAGTTCGGTTGTTGTCTGCGATTCTCAACGCTCGCAGCGTTTCGGCGCGGTCGGCGGCGGACTGATTCGGATAATGCTGAAGGAGCATCTCGGTGCGCAGCGAGGTCACAGCTTTCTGTACATCCGCTTCCAGTTTTTTGATTTTGCTGCGGAGCGGAGGATTCACCTGGGCAACGCGTTTGTGCCGTGCGGTAACGTCAACGTTCAGGGAACGGTTCTTAAAGGTCAACCAGTCGTGTTCATCCAGAGCACCCTGAAAGATCGCTTTGAAGCGGTAGTAATCACGATGGGGAATGGGATCGTACTTGTGCGAATGACATCTCGCGCATTCGATGGTCAGGCCCATGATGCCCGATCCCAGTACGCTGATGGCATCACCAATCACGCCCAGTCGCTCCGGCACAAAATTCATGGTACGTGAACCGGTCTGGTCGATCCCCATGCGCAGGAAACCGGTCGCAGTCAGATTTTCGACCATTTCCTCAGTGATGACCGATGCATCTTCGTGGTCCAGCAGCTCGTCGCCCGCGATCTGTTCAAGCAAAAATCGGTCGTACGGTTTGTCGCTGTTGAAGGCGCGAATCACATAGTCGCGATATTTCCACGCCACCTGGCGAATGGGATCGGACGACACGCCGCCTTCAGAATCCGCAAAGCCAGCCAGATCGAGCCAATAGCGTCCCCACCGTTCACCATAATGCGGCGAAGACAGCAGGTGATCCACCATGTTGCGATACCAGTGCACGTCACCGCTGCCGCGCCAGTGCTTCCACTCGTCAAGGCCGGGCGGAATACCAACAAGGTCAAAATAGGCGCGACGAATGAGTGTGTCGCGATCGGCAGTGGGCGAAAATGTCAGGCCGTTTTTCTGCAGCCTGGCCAGAACAAAATGATCCATCGATTCCGCTGTCGGCATTGCCGCAGGCGGTTGAAAGGCCCAGTGTCGGCGTTCTTCGTCAGTGACAAGCAGATCGGGATTTGTGGTAGCAACGTCGGGCTGTACATCACCTTCCGGCGCGCCGGCGGCGATCCACTCACGGATAACTTCGACCTCAGCAGTCGGGGGACGTTTCACAAAGAACTTCAACAGCAGCTCCCGCGGCGGGCAGGCTTCGCTCTCGATGCGCTGGATCATCAGACTGGCAGCCGGATTGCCGGGCACGATCGCAGGACCATTTTTGCCGCCCTTTCGCATCGCAGCAGGACTTCGAAGATCCACGCCGCCCTGCCTTATTCGTGCACCGTGACAGGTCGTGCAGCGCAGCAGCACGATCGGCAACACGTCATGTTGAGTGATCACCTTTTCGATCGGAGTCGACGGCTTCTCAGACCGCGCCCCGTCGGCGATCCATGTGCGGACCGATGCACGTTCTTTGTCGGTCAACCGCGGCTGCCCTTCCGGAGGCATGTCTCCACCGTCGATCATCATCCACAACAAACTGTCGTCGACAGAATCCGCGACCGCTGCGTCGCCCGATTCACCGCCGCGGCGAATTCCGCGCATCGTGGACAGATCAAGCCCGCCCTTTTGCACGTTGACGCTGTGACACTTGCCGCACCGGCGGGCAAAGATCGGCTGGATATCCGATTCAAAGACCGGTGCCTGTTCATCAGCGCGGCCACCTGAAACAGGTACCAGGCAGCAGACGGTCAGGATCAGAATGCTGAGACGTTCGGGTTTCATTGGAGCTGCGAACCGGGAAAAACTGATGATTCCCGATTCATCATGACGTTTTAGGATCGGCGTTTCCAGACCAGAGCCGTATCCGCCTGGACGTATACGTGCCCAACAGGTTCTGATGCGAAAAACGTTGACTCTCGTGACAACGAGTGCGCACTCCCATGCGGCAGGTGTTCTGTGCCTCCCGACGGTCGTGGCAACGCCGCAATATGAGAAACTCTCGGTACGGCAGCAGCACGTGTCCGAAGATTCGCTTGCCGGCTGCTTCTGCGGATCCTGCGTTGGCAACGCAACGGACTTCAAAGCCGGCGTCTTGAACTGGGGGGGGACTGCAATGGTTTTGAGGGTTATTCCGGAAAATCCCGAAAGTTGTCGTGTTATGGTTGCAGTGATACTGTCAGTCGTGCCGAAACAGATCGCAGGGAACAGATCCGCATTACAGTGGCCTGTTTTCGATTGCTGCTGTTTCTGAAATGCAAAAGGATAAACGACGATGCGAACGCACACACTGTTCACCAGAGTCGCATGTATAGCGTTGTGCTTTGGAGCGGTCCTGTCCGGCCCGGTAATGGCTGGCACAAAGGGGATCATTAAGGACATAGAATTGTCCGCCGATGGCACTCTGTATGGACAGATCGCTGCCGCTCAGGGCCGCCCGGTTGCAGATGCGGTCGTGCAGCTGCGATATCAGGGTGTTGCAGTTGCGGCAACGAAAAGCAACGCGGAAGGGCGTTTCGCCATTTCCGGTGTTCGTGGCGGTGCTCACGAAGTTGCTGTCGGTGCTTTGCGAAGCCCGGTTCGACTCTGGGCCAAAGGAACAGCACCAAAAGGTGCAAAGACTGGTCTGGTGATCACGAGCAAACAGACGGTCGTTCGCGGACAGCACTACGATCAGAACGGGAACCAAATCTACTGTGAAGGCGGCAACGTTGACTGCGGTCCCACAGGCTTTGGGCTGCTGGATGTGATCACTCTGGGTACGCTTGGTCTAGGCGGCGGAGCACTTGCGGTAGCTCTCGACAACCAGAATGAAATTGACAAACTCAAAGCTGCAGCTCCCGCCAGTCCATAGGTGAAGATAGACATCGTTCCTGCCGGAACGCCGCAGCATTAAAACAACAAGAGCCGCATTGCTATCAGCAAAGCGGCTCTTTTTTTTTGGTGCTGTAGATCCCCCGCAAGCAAAGCACCCACAGATCGCCGCAGAGCCTTCATAGCGTTGCGAAGACAGCAGTTCTGGCAGAACGACACGTATCAGGCCAATCGCGGCTCAGATCAACAGTGCAGCCTGTTGTCGGCGATCATGTTTCTTCTCTTCGCCCGGCTGTCAGGACGGACACCAGGACCGCCTCCGCGGGGCGTCTCAGGCTGGATCAGAAAGCAGCGGCATCACGGCAGACGCGGCGGCAATGGTTTGGTCGATCAGTTCCGGTGTGTGTGCCGCCGAAACAAACAGGGCTTCAAACTGACTGCACGGCAGGTAAACACCGCGGTCGAGCATCGCGTGGAACCACCTGGAAAAACGCTCCGTATCAGACGCTGTCGCCGTCTGAAGATCAGTCACCGGGTGTTCGTTAAAGAACAGTGTCAACATACTGCCCACGCGATTGACCTGTACGGGCACACCGGCATCCCCGGCGGCCTTCAGAAGTCCCTGCTGAAGCTGTGAGGCGAGGTGCTCCAGCTGATCGTACGGATTTGTCTGCCGAAGTTGTGTCAGCGTGGCCAGACCACTCGCCATGGCAAGGGGATTGCCAGACAGCGTGCCAGCCTGATAGACCCCACCGACCGGCGAAACCGCATCCATAATTTCGGCACGTCCACCATACGCTCCCACAGGCATGCCACCGCCGATGATTTTTCCGAGCGTTGTCAGGTCAGGCGTAACGCCAAGCCGAGTCTGTGCACAGCCGAGATCGACCCGGAATCCGGTCATGACCTCATCAAATATCAGAACAGTACCGTGGTCCGTGCAGAGTTGTCGCAGTGTCCGAAGGAATTCATCAGTGGGTATGACGCAACCCATGTTGCCGCAAACGGGTTCCAGAATCACGGCCGCCAGTAAGTCGCCCTGTTCCTCAAAGGCCTGTCTCAGCATCGCCACATCGTTGTAGGACAGAACAAGTGTGTCGGCCGTACAGCCTGCGGGAACACCGGGACTGGACGGTGTGCCCAGCGTCAGCGCACCACTGCCGGCCTGTACCAACAGACTATCGACGTGCCCGTGATAACACCCCGCGAACTTGACAACCACGCTGCGCCCGGTGAAACCGCGAGCCAGACGAATGGCTGACATCGTCGCTTCAGTCCCGGAACTCACCATCCGAACTTTTTCGACGCTGGGCACCAGCTCAACAACCAGTTCGGCCAGGTCAGATTCCGCAACGGTAGGAGCACCAAAGCTGGTTCCTGTTTCCAGCGCGTTCTTAATCGCTTCGATTACGGCCGGATGCCGATGCCCCAGAATGTGCGGTCCCCATGAGCCGACAAAATCGATGAACTGGTTGCCATCAATGTCAAACAGAAACGGACCGTCACCACGTTGAATAAACGGCGGAGTACCTCCAACGGCCCCAAATGCGCGAGCCGGACTGTTGACTCCCCCTGGAATAGACCTGCACGCACGCTCGAACTGTTCCTGGCTGTTCGGTCGACTCGAAGTATCCGGCATTATTCCTGTGTCTTTGCTGGCAGAAGAGTGGTTGTTCCATAGCGGAACTCGCCCGAGTTTCGAGGTTTTTCTCTATGTCGTCCAAAGTCTGGCGGCTTCAGCTACCCCATAATCAAGCCTCGAAGAGGCCCTGGTGCATGGTCCAGTCTAAGAACTGGGGTTGTTCCATAGCGGAACTCACCAGAGTTTGGAGGTTTTCTCTATGTCGTCCAAAGTCTGGCGACTGAGACTACCCCAATAATCAGGCCTCGAAGAGGCACTAGTTCTCAAACTCGATGACGGTCAGACCGTCCTTTGTGTTTAGCTCATCAATGATGTCAAAGCCGATGTTGGTATTTGCGACGTTCAATTCCTGAAGAACGGGCAGGCCCGCCAGCTGTTTGAATCCGTCATCGGAAAGGTTTGTTCCTGCAAGATTCAGCTTCCTGAGTTTCTGCATTTTCAACAGAACAGGGATAGATGCGTCCGTAATCTGTGTCGCCTTGAGATCCAGCTCCGCAATGTTGACCAGTTCGCTGAACATAGCAAACGCATCGTCGTTCAGTTTGGTTTCCCAGAATCCCAGGTACTTCAGTCCGGTCAGTTTTCCAATGTGTTTCATGCCGTCGGCCGACGCCACACGACACTCACTGATATCCAGATAATTTACGTTGGGCAGACTGCAAATGACTTCAAGCCCGTCGTCATCCAGCGAAGTGTCCCGCAATTCGAGCCGCTCCAGGTTTGTCAATCCGGCGATGTGCGCCAGGCCGACTCCCGTGATATCCGCACCTCGAATACGAAGCCGCTTCAACTTCTTCAGATTGGCGACCGCCGCCATACCTTCATCCGTGATCTTCGTGTAATCCAACTGAATCGATTCCAACGTCGACATCGCTCCCAGAACCTCCAGCGACGGATCACTGACTGACGTGCAGTAGTTGAAATTGACTGACTTCAGAGAAAGCCCCTTCAGCAAAGCGACCCCGGTGTCAGTCACATCTGCCTTTTCCAGTTGAAGATCGACCAACGTTGACAATCCGGAAAAGTGTGTCAGTCCGTCATCGGTGATATTGCTGTTCCGCAGGTCGATCGCACGCACCTTCGGCAGACCGCTGATGGCCGCCAGACCGGAATCGGTGACGCCGGTCCGTCGCAGCGTTAGTACTTCCAGATTCTGCAGCCCGGAGACGTGTTTCAGCGTTTCGTCAGTAATTGCTGAATCACTGAGTTCCAGTCGCTTCAGGCTGGCGAATCCAGTCAGCACGTCCATGCCTGCGTCGCCCATCGCTGGTCCGGAAAGCCGCAGATTTTGTAAGCTGTGCAGCCCCGACAGATGTGCAAGCGTCGCTGAGATGTCTTCGTTGGTGTTCATCGAACATTCCGTCACGACACCGGCGGCGTTTTTCGTGAGAATGAAACCAGCTTCCGTCAGAGCAGCGACGGACGCTTCGTCATCCGACGTAACGACGGTTTTCGCAGGCGAACTCGGGGTCTGAGTGCCCGTCGCGGCAGGTGGCGCCGACTCGTCCCGGCACCCCCAAATCAGACACGTCAGGGCCAGCAACAGAACAGGATTCCATGCAAATCGAGAATTCATCGGGGACAAAACTCCGGGCGAAGCAAAGGGTAGACTGAGACGGCTCAGGGTAAGCAGAAACCCGCAAATTGACAACGAATTCCAGCGTTGGATTGGGTAATCTCGGGCGTTTGATTGCTGTTTTCCTGGACCTTGGTATCGTAGAAGATCGCCAACCTCGAATTTGGCACTTTTCCAGCTCATTTGCTGACGTGTGCGAGCACTCACCGTATCGTTGAGATCGCGCCCTCCCCGATTAACCCTTAAGCCTGCCTGAGGTACCTATTTCATGACAAGAGAAACGAGTCGACGAAGTTTTATTGGCCAGTCTGCGGCACTTGGAACCGCGTTCTGGGTTGGTGGACAAACGTCCCTGAAGGCCAACACTTCAGCCCTGCAGTCACTTAGCGCAGCCTGTGTCGGAGTTGGCGGAAAAGGCGGCAGCGATACCAGTCACATCGCTGAACAGGGAGTTTCCATTTCAGGACTCTGCGACGTTGACGGGGGAACACTGAAAAAGAAGGGCCGTGAGTTCAAGGATGCCAAACAGTTCACGGACTATCGTGAAATGCTGGACAGCCTGGGTGACAAAGTTGACATCGTGACCGTCAGCACGCCGGACCATAACCATGCGGCAGCGGCCATTAAAGCGATGCGTATGGGCAAGCATGTCTACTGCCAAAAGCCGCTGACATGGTCGATTCGGGAAGCTCGCACCATGCAGGAGGTCGCCAAAGAAACTGGCGTCGTCACTCAGATGGGCAACCAGGGGTCTTCCGAAAACGGACTTCGCGAAGCCGTGGAAGTTGTCCGTTCCGGTGCCATCGGCGACGTCAAAGAGGTTCACATCTGGTCCAACCGCCCCGTCTGGCCTCAGGGAATTGGCCGTCCGGAAGGCTCAGACCCGATTCCTGAGGATCTGAACTGGGATGCGTGGATCGGACCAGCTCCGATGCGGCC
>JAPYTO010000143.1:8436-18448 GCA_029941865.1 Fuerstiella sp.
CGATTCCTGAGGATCTGAACTGGGATGCGTGGATCGGACCAGCTCCGATGCGGCCATTCAAGAAAAACGTGTACCACGGCTTCAAATGGCGTGGCTGGGCCGATTTTGGAACCGGAGCACTCGGTGACATGGCCTGCCATACCACCAACATGCCGGTTATGGCACTGCAGCTCTGGGATCCCGTTGCTGTCACGGCTGTCAAGAACCCCGGTATTTTTGAAGGCGAAACCTTCCCGGCCAGTTCCAGCCTGCTGTTCGAATTCCCGGAACGCGACGGTCTGGCGCCGTGCAACTTCCATTGGTACGACGGTGGAGACCTGCCGGATGATTCGATCATCAGCCAGCTGCCGGAATCGTTCCAGAGACGAATTCAGCAACAACGGGACGGTGGTCGCAAGACCAGCGGTGCAGTTTTGGTGGGCAGCAAAGGCCTGCTGTTCTCGCCGGATGACTACGGTGCCAAGTACTTTTTGCTGCCGGAGGACAACTTCAAGGACTTTGAAAAGCCGGAGCAGACGCTGCCACGAATTCCGTACAACGGCGGTGGCGACCAACGGCAGAAATGGGAATTTGTGCAGACCTGCAAGGGCGAGTACAAGACAGGCACCACGTCCAACTTTGCCTATGCTGGTCATCTGACCGAAACAATTCTTGTTGGCAACCTTGCCATCCGGTCAAAAGAAGGCAGCCGCATCGAATGGGACGCTAAGAACCTGAAGAGCACGAACATGCCAGAGATTAACAAGTTCGTGCATCGCGAATACCGCGACGGATGGTCTATCTGAGACCGTGAGTACGCTGACTTGCCGCAATTTAGCTTAGCTGGCATCAACGTCTCACCACGTCGATTCACACAACACGAATTCGGTCGTGTTTAATTCGGCATAAGCTGCCGAAGGCCTTACGCCTTCGGCAGCTTTCTTTTTGCGCGTGGTGAATACAACACTGCGATCAACTTCAGATTCGCCCCAAACGGCTTGTGCACAGCGACTTGCGCGCGACCGGGACCATCGCTATATTCCAAAGTATCCGTACAACCCTCATATTTTAACTCAACCTGCCAGGGGTGTTTTTCCGATCGAACAGAGTAACCGATAGCGCCGGTACATCTCGCGCTATCTGCCCCTACGGATCGATCGGAATAACCGATGAACACGACACGGATCTTTGCTTCTTCCTGTTTGGCTCTCAGTTGCTGCGCCCTGATTACCGCTTCCAGCGTGTCAGTGGGCGATCAGCCGGGAGTCATACGCATGACTTCACGCGATGAAATCTTTGACCCGCCGGCCCCCGTGCTGCCGGCTGGTCAGGATCCCGACGCAGGAAATCAGAATGCGCCTGCGCAGATTCCGATTCCGGAAAACAGCCCTCCGCCGGTGAACAACGCCGACGCAGGCAGCACGGCGCCAGAGAACCAGGCCGGGCCGACCGCCAACTTCACGCAACCAACAGACTTCACTCCGTACTTTGAACAAAGCGCTGGGGTAACAGAATCGCCAGTGCTGGGCCGTCGGGTCGCGGACAACCCGTTATTCGGGCCACAGCTGATGTTTGAATCCAACGTCGGTGATGGTCTGGGCTTCAACGAATCATATCAGCGACTGAACGCCAGAATTCCGTACCACGTCGTACCAGGCAACTCAGTTCTGATCGGAGACCTGTCAGCGTCTCTCACAAACGACAGAGGAGAAGCCTACAACTTCGGATTGATCTGGCGTAACTACGATGCCACTCGGAACAGAGTCTTTGGCTGGAACATTTACGGCGACGTCGATGACGGACGCCAGAACAAGCGGTGGAAGCGGTTCGGTGTCGGTGTGGAGTCTCTGGGCAAGTACATTGACTTCATTGCCAACGGCTACATGGTTTCGGGCACGGAAGGTGTTTTGCTGGACACAAGTCTGGGCACAGATCTGACGCTTGGCGGCAACAGTGTATTTCGCACGCGGACGTCAACATGGGACAACGCATATTCCGGGGCCAACTTCGAAGTCGGCGGTCCCCTGCCGTTGCTGGGACGCCGCGGGATCAACGCGTATGTGGGCGGATACTACCTCAACAGTGAACATGGCTTTGATACGTACGGACAATCAGCCCGAGTCCAGGCGCTGGTGACTCAGTCAACCACGGTCGACGTGCGATATACGGGCGATGACACGTTCGGCGACAATCTGTGGGTCAGCCTGTCTTACACGATTCCGAACTATCGTGAACGAGCCATCCTGCAACCCCGGCGGGTTCGTGATCGACTGGCGGATCCGGTCTATCGCAGCAATCGCATTCACACAAATATCGACGTGGTAAACACGGCCGAAGCCATGATCAACACGAACAAGGGACGTGCGTTCAACCTGATCTATGTTGACCCGGACGCTACGAGTACAACAGCTGGCGGTAACGGAGCGGGTACTCTGGAAGATCCGTTCACGTCTCTGATGGTCGCAGCCATGAACAACAACGCGGGAATCGACGTGATCAACGTGAACCCCCGAAACGACGACAGCAACACGAACCTGACCGTTAACGGCGGGTTGGATCTGTTCGACTGTCAGGTGCTGCGGTCCACAACAGAAGCATACACACTGGCTACAATTGCCGGCAACAATTTCATAATTCCGGCCGTCGCGACGGGCACGAACCTTGGTGCGTCCATCGCCAATCCAACAATGGCCGTCGGCGGCAGCGTCGTTCGACTGGCTAACGAAAACACAGTTCTGGGTATGCGGATTGATGCATCAAACACCGCCATGACGGTCTTCGGAACAGGCATCACCAATACTCTGCCGTTTACGGACGCCAGCATCGTCAGAAACACGTTTACCAACTATGGCCCAACAACGGCCGTCAATCTGGTTGACGGTTCCGGAACAATCATCCTGGACGAAAACACGGCGACGGGATTAGCCGGAGCATCGATGTCCGGCCTGGTACTGACAACAGCCAGTGGTTCCACGACGGAACTGCTGATCCGAAACAACACAGTCAGTGACAATGCCATCGTCGGTATCAGCGCGACAGCGGGCCTGAACGCAACGATTAACGCCGATCATCCCACAGGGATCGGCCCCGGAGGAACGTCCGTTCAACCCACCGGCATCATTGGCAACACGGTCACAAATGGCGGTGAAGGCATCGTCCTTGCCGGCCTGGCCGGGTCCACGATCAACGCCGTCGTCGAGAACAACACATCAACTGGCAATACAAACAATGGATTCGTCGGCCGAGCTGACGGCAGCACGTTTAATCTGTTCAGCATGTCGGGCAATACATTCAGCTCGAATCTTGAAAACGGAGCGTTGGTCCACTACTTCAATGGTGGCACGTTTCGGGCGGTCAGTGAAGATCTGGACGGCGACGGCGTTATCGATCCGGGTGAAGACGTGAACGGAAATGGCCTGCTGGACCAGGGTATCGTTGCAAATTCGATGAGCAACAATTCAATCGCGGGACTGTGTTTGTTTGGACTGGACACAGCCACCGGGGCATTCGACATTGGTGGCCCTGACGCTTCATTGGGCAACACCTTCGCCGGTAACACGGGGGCGGGGATCGCTGCTGATCTGCAGGATAGTGCAACAGCACAAATCGACGCGCTGTTCAATACAATCGCCGGCGGTTCAGCGGGCCCTGCAAGCTTGACGATCGTGCTTGACTTCATTGAACCTGGACAGGCACCAGTTCTGGATACGTTTGGTGTCACTGTCGGCAGCTTTGACCCGACGGATTTCGGTTTTCAAGCGACGGATTTCAACCTCGTCAGCAACGCCGTCCTTGCCACTGTGCAGGGTCACTTTCGCGACATACCTACCATTGGACAGGATCCAAACAGTCCTATTCCTGACGGATTGCAGCTGGACATTGACATCGTCAGCGGTGATTTCGGTGTCGCCCCTTCAAATGGTGCCACTGAGTATTACTATGTACCGATCGGTGTAAGCAATGTCAACACTGTGTTGGGTCCTGGTATCCTAGGCGCAGCCGGAGGTATCGGGAACATTAGGGATGCTACCGGGAACGGCCCCAACACCAACTTGACCGGAACTCAGTTGATGAACGGGGACGCCGCAGTCGCAGTATACTCAAGGAATCACACTTTCGCAGGGGGGTTAACTCCTCCGAATGCAAACATTATGAGCCCCATTTCTCTGGTCCTTGGTCCGAATCCTGCCCCTGTTTATGCTTCAACAGCACTTACCTCAGGAAATTTGACGGCAACTCGCCACGCTCTGGCCAACACGACATCGCACGAAATCGGCCACGGCCTGTCTTTGAACCACATACTGGTCGCTGGCGCAGTGACGCCGACAGGACTGAATCCAATGATGTCGACGGGGGCATTTGACAGGCCAAATCAGCAGATCATTGAACCAAATGAATTTGCGATCAGCGGGACGCTTGCAGTGGGTGGTGGCCAGCAAGCCAGTATCGCTCAACTGGCTGGAGCCGTTGGCTTGCGAGTTGCTGGCAGCCCCAGCGCCAATGGAGTCACAATCAGTGCTACCGACAATGCTCGGTTGTTGCCATCAACATTCAACAATAACACCATATCCGGCGCCCGGGTCAATGGCATCAACATCGACGTACAAGGCAACGCCGTTGCCGAGGGCATCACAATTCAAAGTAACACGATCACTGCTGGTGCCGGCAACGGCATTCGCCTGAATGCTGACGGCCCCGGGGCATTCATCGACGCTGATACAACAATCGGCGGAACAGGTTCGAATACTTACCGTGGCAACGTATTCCTGCAGGGCAACAACATCTCACTGAATACCGGCGATGGATTCCGAGGGATCGCGGCTAACGGCGGCATCATCCACGGCAACCTGCTCAATAACCAACTCACCGATAATGGTGGGAATGGTGCGACTCTGTCCATTGACGGCAGTGGCACGATCGACTTTGGCACACCAGCGCTTAACCGAATCATCTCGGGCAACACAATCACGGGCAACACCGGGATCGGAATTGAAACCGTCAGTACCGTGAGTGCCACGGGAACGGGACTGCTTAACGCCGTCATTCAGAACAACGACATCTCAAGCAACACTGGTGGCGGAATTGCTTCACGAATGTTTGGCCCGAATATGTTCGGTGCGACAAACAACGTCATCAACATGACGGTTGGCGGCACCGCAGCACAGGCAAACACGATTGACGGCAACGGTAATGCCGGTGTCAGCTTCAGTGTGGCGGGCAACGGCAAGGGTAACTTCACCATGTCGAACGCAACCGTCAACAATTCCGTGGATGGTCCTGAGGTCCTGACAAACGGCGATGGTATCTTCCTGCAACGCTTCGATTCTTCGCTGTTGACTGCAGATATCACCAACGTGACGGCGACAGGAAACGCAGGCGATGGCCTGGCTGTTGACGTGCAGGGCAATGACAAGAGTGACCTGAATCAGCCGATGTCGGGCACAGTTAACACCGTCACATGGAACAACAACGACTTCAGCAACAACGCCGGCAACGGTGCTCGCTTTATCACGCGAGGTGACGCTCAGCTGATTGCTGACGGCGAAAACAATGTGCTCAACAACAACACTGCCCATGGCATCCTGATCAACTCGTCTGAAACATCCACATTCGGAGATGCCACAGACGGACTGCCACCTGGTCGTCGTGTCCTGTTTAACGGAACGACCGCTTCCAACAACGGTCAGGACGGAATCAACATCAACGCCATTGAAAATTCGAGAGTTCTGCTGGAAGTCACCAGCAATCGCACAGCAGCCGCTTCGGTTGGTGCTCATGCGGCCCTGAACACGAATGGCGACACCAACATCAGCAACAACGGTAATAACGGAATCGATATCACGACAACTGGTGGCACATCAGACATCCTGGTGACGGCAGGCACCGGCTCGACAACAATCAATGGCAACGGTACCGCTGGCGGTGGCAACGGTATCCGCTGGGACGCCAGTGGTACAGCGGACGGCATTGTTCGTGTCACGCGAACGACCATCACCAACAGCATTGCAGGTGTGTCGGAAGACGCAAATGGCAACGGCGTACTGGATCCGGGCGAAGACGGCAGCCTGGTCGGCATTCAAAACGGCAACATCAACAGCGATATTGACGTCACTGATGGTGAAGGAATTCAATACAACGTCACGGGGCTGGCCACGGCAACTCTGGTTGTCGGCGGAATTGGCGATGGCAACGTGATTCAGAACAATGCTGATGATGGTATTGAAATTGTTGCACAGGGTTCCGGCCTCACGATTTCCCGCCCCGTCATCAGCATCGTGGAAAACACGATCGGCGGCCAAAACAATGGACTGAAAGCCGGCAATGGCGGCGATGGCCTGAGTATGAATGTTATCGGCGGCATCAACGATGCCACCTCCATCGGAGCTGACCCAGGCAGTGTCGATTCCAGCATTCCTCCGGCAGACACCGATGGGCTCTCGCCCTTTCCTGGCAGCATTGGCGTTCAGGAAAATGGCCCGATTGTGCAGCTGACAGTCACCGACAACCTGATGAGCAACAATAATCGCAGAGGTGCGAATGTGTTAATCACCGGAGCTGCAGGCGAACGGGACCGAGAAGGTGCCGTCCTGATTGACCTGCTGCGGATCACGTTGACGGGCAACACCATCAGTTCCAACGGCGAAGAGGGTATATTCTTCCAGGGCGACACCAACATGAGACAGAGCCGCCTGACCTATCTCGCAAACTTCCCATTCCCCGACCCACCGTTCACTCCGGCAGATCAACGGCCACAATCCCCTGGCTTCTACACACCAACTCAACCGCAATTCCTGAACAGCAACATCGGCACGGTCAACGGAAACACGGCGTTCTCAAGTACTGCTCCGGACGGTGCAGACGGTTATCTGAACCTGCGAACGGTGCAGAATACTCGGATGTTTATCACGGGCAACCGAATCCAGAACAACGGAGTAAACACGGTTACGGGTGAAGGACTGGTTCTGCGAGTGGGAACATCGGCTTACCTTGCGGCCACCGTCAACAACAACACATTCGGCGGCAATCTTGAAGAAGACCTTCGAACAGAATCCTTCCTGTCGTTCGGTGAAACCTTTAATTCCATCGACAACACGGGTGACGGCACGTTCGATGTGATCTACTGGGACGACACGGCTCAGCTGGACATGACCTTCCAGAACAATACTGGTAATCAGATCGTGCTGAGCTCCGACGGCGCCACCTACACGAATGGCGATTTCCTGAAGTCGATCGTACTTGGAGCAGTTGGAGTAACTGACCGTGATGCGGGCTTCTTCCAGGTCGACAACGGCCTCAACCTGGATAATCCCAACAATACCTTCATCAACTTTGGTGCGACTCAGGACATTGACGGGGCCTTCATCAGTGGTGGCTTCAACCTGCGAGCGATCGCCGATCCGGCCTTCCCGAACATTGGCTTCGCCCCATTCCTACCATAACCGATGTCAGACGGCGTAACCGCTCCCACCGACACCTTGTCGGTGGGGCAACGTTGCCGTGCGGAAACTCTCACCAAAGAAACCGAACCACCGTCCCTGACTGCTGCCCACCGCAATGCGGGCAGCCTGCCTACGAACACAAGTATCAGGCAGGTACAGGCTGGCAGCCTACACGAAGGCAGACGTAGTTCGGAATCAGGGGACTGACGTCCCCCGCTCGCCTAATCACCACGTGAGCCGCATTTCCACGATTTCACGATTTCACGCTCCCCGTGGGAGGGTCGCGAGGAACGAGCGGGGAGGGGAATTCTTTGTTTTCCGATCACCCGTTTCGGGCGCTGAGGTCGTGGGGAACACGCCACTGCGTTAAAACGCTTCCACTTCAGGAATCGCCCCGTCGTCGACAACGTCCGAATGGCTTGCCGGCAGGACAGGAACAGACAAAGTTCCGGACCCGGCAGCAAATCCGGGATCGGGTACAGGCAGTCGAAACGGAACGTTGCCGGAAGAAACTTCTGGCACGGTCGAGGCACCGGTCGTCGGTGTGATCACCGCTGAAGAACCGGACAAATCTGCTGTGCCCATTGGAATGGACATCAACGGATTAAAACCCGCCATGGCGATTGGGTTGCCGGGTTGTGGGGAAGCCAGCGGCGGACCATAGGGACCGGACATCGGCGTTTGTTGAGCCATCATCTGTGGCTGATACGCGACGTGTGGCTGAGGCATCGGAGGACCAGCCGCGAACTGCATGGCCGGATTTGGCTGACCAAAGGCGAGTTGCTGTCGCGGAAGACTTTGAGGATGGACTCCACGAGCCATCGCTGTTCGATTCATCGGATGAGTCGGACCAGCAGCTTCAGCAGCGGATGCCAGACGTGAATGCACCTCAGGCTGATTCCAGTCGGCACGCAGCGATTGTTGATACATCGAAATCGCCTGAGGTGCCTGCCCGGAGTCCTGATAATACTGCCCCAGATGTGCCAGGGCTGTGGAATGGTTCGGATTTACTCGCAATGCGTTCTGCAATGAACGTGCGGCAGCATCTTCCTGACCCATTTCACGCTGCAGCCAGGCCAGTTCAACATGTGGTTCAGCTGTATACGGCTGAGTCGCGGCCCAGGTATTCATCAATCGCAGCGACTCCTCGCCCCGTCCCTGAGCCAGCATCAGTTGGGACAACCCGTGGTAGGACGGCTGATGCGAAGGCGCAACAGTGAGAGCCTGCCGGTAAAGTTGCTCGGCCGCCTGGTTGTCTCCCATCTTCACTTGCGTCCTGGCAAGATTGGACATGTAGTCCGGATTGCTCGGACGACTCGCCAGCGCTGTCTGGAATTCACGAGCAGCCATGGCGTAGTTGCCCTGATCGTAGTACGCGTGCCCGGATGCGTTCATGACGTAACCGTTCATGGAGTAGCAGCCTGACAATGCGGTCAGTCCGACACACAGGGCGACGGCAAGTGCAATGCGGGGCGAATATGGCGTGCTTGTGGCGTTGGCCTGCCCGAATTTTCGGAGGCGATCGACGCATGCAGCGCCCCGCACGAACAATAGTTGGTTACGCATGATATGTGCCTTTCCTGAGAGACGGAGTTGGCAGTGAGGAGGGAGATGGGGAAGAGACTCGCTGTCCGCAGGTGCAGGCGATCAGCTCACAGTTGAGAAACAGAATGAGCCGGATCTTTAGCGAATGTTGAGAATGGATTCACAAAGAGAGGACCGACAGAATACGGGTGGGCGGAAACTGCTGCAACATGGATATGAGCGCAATTAGTGCCAGCTGACCAACAAAAAAACAGGCATCGGCAGAAGCTGCCGATGCCTGAGGTTGTCGGCGATCGATGAACGGACCCGTTCCGTGACGAAAACCGCGGCTCTCCAAAACCGCATGCCCACCGGAGAATCGCCTTCTCTGCGACCCTCCCGCCGGTGACAACTCGTCAGCTGCCAATACCGCCGTGCGCCATGGCCCGGCCGGGGCCGCCCGGCTTAGCCTTCTGCGACGTTCACGTAAACTTTTAACGCGTCTTTGTCTTCGACCAGCAGTCGCATCATTTCTGCGTAGTTGCCGAGACCATCAACGGGGTTCGTCAGGATCTTCTGCAGCACTCCTGGATATGTCACTTCACCGAGTGCAAGGTCTGAAATCCCCGATTCAAAGTGGCGGAAATTTGCATTCACAGATCCCAGCAGCAACTTGTTCCCAAGCACCCAATTCAGATTGACACTGTCGCTGGGAACGTCAACTTTGCGTTCTCCCCCGGTGATACTGGTCCACACGATGCAGCCGTTGTGACCAAGCACTTCCATGCATTCGAAGGCAATCGCACTGCTGCCGGTAGCCTCGATGATCAGATCCGGCTTACCACATTCGTCGGCCAGTTCCTTCAGCGATTTTTCTGACGTGCTGATGTACGTGGAACCCAGACCTTCAGCGATTTCTGATTTCAGATTCGGTTTCTTACCGCGAGCGATCGTAAACACCTCCATGCCCCGTAGACGCAGAATCAACGTCGACAGCAAACCGATTTGCCCCGATCCCGTCACCCACGCCCGCTTCGGCTCCCAGACCTGCAGACGCTGCTGAGCCAGAA